>CAZLNX010000174.1:0-12403 GCA_964560795.1 uncultured Anaerolineales bacterium
GCTTGCTCCTTTTATTTTGTAAAGGTGCTGTTTAGTTCAAATTGAACCATGCCACAAATTCCGCTGCTGCTCTTGCAACACTGAAATGGGGCACCATCTGGACTCCCGAGGTAATTTCACCAACTAAAACTAATAGTGTGAGATCGCGTTTCATTTAATGTAACCACGATGTATTCTACGTGTTACAATTGGATAGCATTTATCCTATTTGTCTAGATAATAGAGGATAAAACGGCTGCAGTGATCGACTGGGAAATTAGATTGCTTCCCTCAGTTCGCAATGACAAAAATCATTACTGTGATTGCTAAATTTGGTGTCAGTCGGCCTTTAGTAGGAGCCTTGTGAATAGAAGAGATTTTCTAAAAATAATCGCATTACTGGGGAGCACAGTTGCATTCAATCGCTGCGACGCACTCGAAGAACAAGACGAAACCACCCTTATCGTTGGGGCTGGGATCGCCGGATTGAGCGCGGCGCGCGCACTCAAAAAACTGGGATACAGCGTTACCGTTCTAGAAGCACGTTCCCGAATTGGCGGTCGTATTTGGACCAGTCGAGAATGGACCAATTCTCCCCTTGATTTGGGCGCATCGTGGATCCATGGCATCAAGAGAAATCCTATTTCCGAAATCGCCAAGGATAATCAGATTCGCACTTCCAAAACCAACTATGATAATCATTGGATCTACAATGCAACTGGGGCTGAACTAAACGATAAACAATACGCCACTCTCGAAGAATATACTTCTGTAATCCAGGAATATATTTCTGAGGCAGTTGATGATTTGGATAATGATGCATCAATTCGAACGCTCGTAGATAACGCCTTTCTCGAAGAAGACGTGGATGCTGCCGATAAAAGCATAATTCTTTATCTACTCAACAGCATCATCGAACACGAATACGCCGCAGACATAGCTGAATTATCAGCATATTATTTTGATGAAGGAGATGAGTTTGGGGGCGATGATGTAATTTTTCCTGACGGCTACGACCAGATCATCAAGATCCTCGCAGAAGGGCTTGATATTCGGCTCAGCGAGGTTGTCCAACAAGTAGAGTATGGGGAGACTGGGGTGACGATCACCACAAACCAGGAGACTCATCACGCAGACAGGGCTGTCATCACTTTGCCCTTAGGTGTTCTCAAAAAGGGGTTTGTGGAATTTTCTCCCGGCCTCCCAACCCAGAAAGAGCTTGCTATCCAAAATCTTGGCATGGGGTTGCTTGATAAAGTTTATCTTCGCTTTCCAAATACATTTTGGCCTAAAGATGCTGAATTATTTGGATATATCAGTGCCGCCAAAGGGGAATGGGCTGAATGGTTAAATATCTCCCATTACACAGACGCTCCGATCTTGCTCGGCTTCAATGCAGCAACATTTGCTCGCCAAATCGAATCTTGGTCAGACCAGCAAATTGTTGATAGCGCAATGGCAACCCTACGAAAAATGCTTGGATCAAATATCCCTGATCCACAGGACTGGCAAATCACACGTTGGGCTGCTGATCCCTTTGCCTTGGGTTCATATTCATACATGAAACTTGGTGCCAGCCCAGAGAGTCTAGATGAGTTGGCAGCGCCGGTTAAATCAAGGTTGTTCTTTGCTGGGGAAGCCACTTCACGCGACTATCAAGCCACCGTGCATGGAGCATATCTGTCGGGAATTCGAGCCGCAGAGGAGCTTTGGGATGCATAAAACTATTCTTCTATTGATATGCTCAATCGTGTTAATTGGCTGCACTGATTTAGCACCCACCGCATCGACCGAGCAGCCAAGGTCTACGATGGCAGTTAAAACCGCTATCCCGACCATCACAAATTCTGGAAAATCTCCCTCTCCGAGTCCGTCCGCAGCAATCGAACCAGATTCATCGAAAGGTGTTGATCTCACCCAACTCTGGTCGTTCGGATTGACCAGCGTCCGCACGGGGGAGCCCCTGATCGAAGAAGGTGGCGAACACAAACTGGATGAGAGCATAGTCTCGTATGGCTACAACGTTGTTGTGGATAATGACGGCAATGTTCTTACCCCAAGAGGTGCGCCTCTTCAGGGTGGCGAAAAATTATTTCTAACAGAAGATTATCAGGATGACCATAACATACGTGAGTACGCCCACATCTATACAATCATGGCACCGATCAGAGATACGATCCTGTATCACTTTGAAGAGACCACCAAAGAAGAATGGCTGGCGATCACCGAGTTCTTAACGATCAACAATATCAAAACCGTGGATGCGGCCGAAATCAACGGGCGCAGCATCTTATCCACCGAGCAGATCTATGACTATATTGCCAGCGGCGAGGCCGAAGGCAGCCCCGTGATGCGCTATCTCGAAGAAGCTGGGCTTGAATTGAAATGTCTGGCTTTCAAGGATTTCGACTTTACCAACCCCCAAGGGGCAAATCATTGTCAGGAGCATGGCATAGAAGTTGGTTCGGGGATCGAGATGCCATAGATAATGGTATCACTATCGATTAGAGTGCCCCTACAAAAACAAACAAAATGGAAAATAATTTAGGAATTCTGGAGATTTGATATGCCCATCTATATGGATCGTCATTATATTGAAGGTGCAGCGAAACATGCCATCGCTGATGCTCACGAAAGGGATCTTGTAATCCAAGACAAACATAGCGTTAAGTTTCTAACCTATTGGTTCGATGATGTCCGCAGTACGGCTTTTTGCCTGGTGGAAGCTCCCAACAAAGAGTCTATAAAAGACGCACATAACGAAGCTCATGGGGATATACCCCACGAAATTATAGAAGTGGATCCATCAATTGTGGAGGCTTTCCTTGGTAGAGTAGAAGACCCTAATCCAGTTGATTCATCTGGTGAGATTCCTATCGATTCTGCTTTTCGGGCAATCATGTTCACCGATTTGAAAGATTCAACTCGCATGTCCACAGAACTCGGAGATACAAAAGCTTTGCACTTGCTCCATGTGCACAATTTAATAACAAGAAATACACTCCATGAATATCATGGGAATGAAGTTAAACACACCGGAGATGGATTTTTGGCTTCCTTCGCATCTGTGCCTAAGGCTGTTAAATGCGCAATGGCTATCCAAAGGGCGTTTGAAATCCACAACCAGAAAAACCCCGAAGAAGCATTGTATGTCAAGATTGGCATGACTACAGGCGAACCTATCGAAGAACAAGGTGATTTATATGGAGCTGCCGTCAATTTGGCTGCTCGTCTCTGCGACCTTGCAGATGCGAGCCAAATCCTAGTCACCCCAGAGGTGAGAGATTTCTGCAAAGATATTGCGCTCCCAATTTCTGAATTTGGAGAATTTACTCCCAAGGGTTTCAATCAAGCAATCAGTGTTCATTCAGTTGATTGGCAGAGCGCTTGAGGCGGAAAGGAAACAATCGATTCCTACTTGATTGTCAGCATTTATCTAACACTATAAAAAGGAGAATTTGAAATGACAAACTGGACAAAAAATGATATGCCCGATCTTTACGGGAAGATTTTTATCGTCACAGGCGCGAACAGCGGATTGGGCTATGAAAGCTCCCTGGCACTGGCTGAAAAAGGTGCCACGGTCATCATGGCTTGCCGCAATCTCGAGAGAGCACAGCTCGCCGGCGATACTATTATGGCAGCTGTTCCTGCTGCAAAATTGGAATTGATTGAGCTAAATTTGGCTAGTTTAAAGTCGATCAATACATTCGCAGATTCGTTTAAGAATAAATTCGATCAACTAGATGCAGTGATCAACAACGGTGGAATCATGGGCTCGGATCGCAGTGAGACGGAGGATGGATTCGAATCGCAATTCGGCGTCAACCATCTGGGACACTTCGCCTTGACTGGCCTGTTATTAGACGTACTGCAAAAAACGCCGTCCAGCCGCATTGTGACGGTCAGCAGCCGGATGCATGTCGATGGGATAATCGCGTGGGACGATCTCATGGGCGAGCATTCCTACGAACGGTGGACGGCATATCGTCAGAGTCAGCTCGCAAAGTTATTGTTTGCCTTTGAATTAGGTCGCCGGCTCGAAGCAACAGGTTCTGCAACTAAGTCCATTGCCATTCATCCTGGCTTAGCTGCTACCAATTGGACAAAAAACAATCTGGATGGGTTCATGAGAATTGTGATGGGATTCATTAGTAAACTAGCTTCCCAAAGTGCTGCTCTGGGATCGTTATCTCAGCTATATGCTGCAGTTGATCCAGGGGCAAAAAATGGAGGCTATTACGGACCAGAACATGATAAGAAAGGGTACCCTGTGGAAGCCCAAGCCAATGATGCCGCTTATGATGAGATGGATGCCCAAAGGTTGTGGGAAACAAGCGAAGAACTCACAAACGTAAAATTTGATGGTTTGAAATGAAATTCATCCCCAATTGGATAAAAACACTTTTCCATTTATTGTATATGGCCCTGGTAAATCCCTTTGTGATTGCCGCCATCTTTTTTGTGCTGTGGGAGCCGCTAGCACAAGAGACATCAACCAATGTCGGAAAACTCCCAGGTTGGGCAATTCCAATTTGGATTGCTGCCAGCATGATCATCGCAGGAATCGTGACTGCTATTCAATTTGGAGTAGCGAGACTAATTGCCAAAACTTCCTACGCTGAATTCCGACGCATTGACACCATCGCTCAACTGCCCTATCTGCTTTTTATTTTCTTTTCTCTGCTGTTTATGACAAGCGAAATTGAGGGCAATATTATGGGGTTTATTTTCTTCCCTGCGTATATCGTTTTGAGCCTAATTTCCATCCCCATCTCCTTTATCCTATCAGCGGTCCAGATATGGAGAGCTAGAGATTAGGCCAGAGGCTGGACATGAAGGATCTGATCAAACTCGAAGCGGAGTAATTGTTTACAACCTCGCTCACCACAAAGGTATCGCCCAAATTATATTAGGGTCGCTCGGCTTATCTACGAGCGCCTGATTGCAACTTATTGAGCTTATTCAAGAATCCGAATGAAAAAAGCGCCTCAGCTACCATTGAGGCGCTCGCTTTATCTCGTTAAGCGGAGGAGCAGCCGTAGTCAAAACGCTTACACCTCCCTTCGACTGCGCTACGCTCCGCTCAGGGATTGAACACGTATTCTTTTCTACAATTAACCTATTACTTACTACCAGGCGTAAGCCATTGGCGCTTCACCACCTGGGCCGGGGAAGATCTCATCCAACTTTTGTAGTGTTTCTTCATCCAATTCAATATCGGTAGCGCGTACCGCGCTTTCGAGCTGCTCGATAGTGCGCGGCCCAATGATCGGGGCGGTGACAACCGGATTGTGCAGCAGCCACGCCAAAGCGACCTCCCCTGGCGGATGACCAATTTCCTTGCAAAGCGTTTCATATTTTTCCAACTGGTCGCGTTTCTCCTCGACCCGCTTCTCGAAGTTATCTCCTTTTCGACGGCCTGTCTCCATTTTCTCCAACGCGCCACCTAAAAGCCCACCAGCCAGAGGGCTCCAGGGGATCAAACCCAAACCATAATGACGGCAAGCCGGGATGACCTCTAGTTCAACCGTGCGGTTATCTAGGTGGTATATGCTCTGCTCGCTGACCAGGCCCAGTAAGCCGCGCTTTGAAGCTTCCTGGCAAGCAGTGGCGATATCCCAACCCGCGAAATTGCTCGACCCGACATAAACCACCTTCCCCTGTTTGATCAGCGCATCAAAGCCCTGCCAGGCTTCTTCCCAGGGACAGCTGCGGTCAATATGATGCATCTGATAGAGGTCGATCCAATCCGTTTGCAGGCGACTCAAACTGCCCTCACAGTGCTTGCGGATCTTATAAGCACTCAAGCTCTGTCCGTCGGTATTGACTTCGGGCAGAATATCGCTTCGATCTACGGGGTTGTACACTTTAGTCGCTAAAACAGTAGCATCGCGTCGGCCGCCACCTTGGGCAAACCAACGTCCAATGATCTCTTCGGTAAGGCCCTTCTCCACATCCCAGCCATAAATATCAGCTGTGTCGAAGAAGTTTATCCCCAGCTCCAGGGCGCGATCCATTATTTCGAAGCTGTCTTCCTCCGATGTGTGCCAGCCGAAATTCATCGTGCCAAGGCAGAGATTGCTGACCAACACCCCATGGTTGCCTAATCGTCTATGTTCAATTGACATCTATTTCTCCTTTTTATGAGTAATCAACAAATACATTTCGTTTCTTAAAGGGCATCATCACCATTCGTCCCAAATATCTCCAAGGCGAGGCGTACGATATCATCGCGCCGGATTTTTGATTCCCTAAAATTTTCCACACTAACCAGGGGCTGACATTCTCCACCGTGTCAGCAATAAAATTAAAAATACCCCGCACGCGCGCCAAGCTTTCGGGATCATCTTCGAAATGCTGCATGACGAAATCAGTGATCACCATCCCTGGGCGCAAGGAGCCTACAATCAAATCGCTTTCCTTGAGATCCGTCACTAGAGACTTTGTGAAAAAATGAACTCCAGCTTTGGATGTTCCGTAAACTGCCGCCATCGCCGGACGCACAGTGCCATCGCTTCCATACCCCTCCATATTGTAAAGGGCGCCAAACCCCTGCTCCAACATGCCCCGGATGGCAACATTGCTGCCGTAGATAGCACCCACAATATTCACCGAAACCACCCCCTGGATTTCCTCATCAGGAAGCTCCCAAACTGCTCCCTGCGGGCCGCTGGTGCCGGCGTTGTTGATCCAAATATCGATCTGCTTAAATTGTTCGACCGCGCGATCCCAGAGATTCTGGATTTGGGCTGGGTCAGCCACATCACAAGGGACCCCCAGAATCCGTTCAGGTTGATATATGCTCCCTAACTTTTCTACTGCCTCCTGGACTCTTTTCTCTGTCCGTCCATTCACGACAACGGCGCAACCAGATTCCAAAAATGACTCCGCCATGCCAAAGCCTATTCCGCGCGTGCTTCCAGTGATTACTACAGATTTCATAGAGATACCTTTGCCTTTTCAGTCAACACTCTAAGAAGTTACGCACTTGAAGCAGGACGTTCCGGGAATAGCGGGCGGGGTCTTTGTCCCCACCTCCTATTCCCGAAGATCTCCGCTTTGAACTGCATAACTCCTAACTCCACTTCAAAAAAATGAATTACAGACCATGAGCATATAAATCATACACCATCCCTTGAAACTGCAAATGAATTATCTTCTTGCCTAAATACGAAGAAAATCAATATACTAGTGGCCATCAGGTAGAAAAACCAGCCCGCAATCAATTCTGCTCTAATCCCAAATTGCAATCCCACTGCGATAGCAAATACCGAAGCAAAGACTGATGCTGCCCCATTGATAGCCCAATACCACGGAATCGCAGTCTCGGCCTTGTATACAATTGCAAGTTTGACACCAAGCGGAAAGAATGCACCCATTAACAACCCTATCGGGAACAAACCTAAAATCGAGATAATAATTTTCAGCGGTTGATTTATCCCCATAAAGTTCCTATGAAGATATGGCAGGAGCAAGATATAAATAGGCAATAGGATGATCAATCCCACGCCAGATCGGCTGGCGTTTCGAGCAGCAAGTTCGGGCTTAATGTGGCGCGTTGCAAAACTTCCCAAACCACTAGAAAGCAATAGTGCCAACAAAACTACTGCCAACGAGTACGTCGGGTGCCCTAAGAATAAGACAAATTTCTGGATCAACCCAACTTCAATCAGCATAAAACCTACTCCAAGACAAGCATAATAAACCAAGAAAAGTGAATTTCTCTTTATATTCTTAATGTCGCGCCGCCGATAGAGCCACAGAGGCCCCAGGATAAATCCCAATCCTAGTAAAGTTACAAGGGCGAGCAATATTCCCAATGTCGCAATTGGCACAACTCGAAGCTTCTCCTCGTTCGAGAAGATTGTCCGCAAACCCAATCGAGGGATATCGGTCAATTTCAACATCTGAAAGAAAAAGGGGCGGTCATCTGTGGGAGGTGTAATATCAATAGAATAGGCCTCCCAAAAAGTTTCATAATCTTCTGAATTGACGAATTCCCTGATCACCCCACTTCCCCGACCAAAAGGCGCGTACAAGATCGAAAATCCCAACGCGTCACTAACCTCCTCTGCCTTCTCAACTTCTTCCAAAGTAAAGGGGGAGTTTTTTAGCAAAAGTGACACATACCCCTCATCCTGTGAGGCGTTTAAATTTCCCACGAGCATCAAGTAGCGTTCTGGTTCTTCCGTCACATCTGATTCCCAGGCAGTCAGAGCTAAGCTCGTTAGTCGTAAGGCTTCACCATAGCGATCACCTGGATAGACAAAACGGCTAAATGCTAAAATGCCATCGGGGGTCAGGTGTTGCCTGTACATTTTAAAGGCTTCTTGTGTGTAGAGGGTATTTTCAGAAAGCGCAAACGCTCCCGTCGCGGTTGCGGCCCAAGTATCCACAGCGGAAGCTTGTAATACATCATAGCGCTCAGACGATTTGGCCAGAAAATTTCGTCCATCATCAGCATAGATGTTTACACGTGGGTCATCATATATATACCCAGCGTATTCTGCAAAGTTTTCGCGAACCGCTCGAATGATGAGAGGATTGAGTTCAACTCCATCAATTCTATTGGCATCAAACAATAGGGCCGTCAATACATCCCGACCACCTCCAGGGCCAATCACAAAAACTTTGGCATCACTTTTTAGGAAATAAACTAGTGCACTGATATCAAACTTTAAGAAGCTGACACTTTCTAAATCACCATCGAATCGAATTATCGGTGTTTCAGCCATAGCATCAATTGTCAACTGCATCCATCCCGGATTATCGTATTCAAAATTATGGCTTAATCCCCACCCAAAAACATCTCCTGATTGCTCATCTTCAGGAAATACAGCTATTCGCGAAAATGAATTCCAGCGCTCGTAGAGCGTGGCAGGTTCCAAATCCCCCTTCACAAACTTTATTTTATAAATATTGAATTGAGCATTCAGCAAAAGGATAACTACACTCACGGCGAACCAAGCCAACGCTGCATACCAATTCCGAGACTGACGGCGAAAACCGAACGACAATGATGCCAGCGCGCCCACAACAGCCACGGCGAATACTGTCCCCGGCCCTCCCAACAGGTCCAAAAATCCCAAAGCCAAGAGGCATCCCAAGGCGGCTCCAATTAGATCCGCGAAATAAATTTGGCTGACTTTGGAAGCCAGGGTTTTCAGAACTAACGAAAGGCACAGACCTCCAAAGAAGAACGGAAAAGATAGCGTGACATATGCCAGCGAAAGCGTTAGAAAGTTGCCAAAAGAAACATCCCAATAACCTGCCGGGATTTGCAAAAATATCACAAAAGCAACCGCAACTGAAACTGAATAGATCAGCGACAACAGCGATAGCATGGTTTCGAGTTTTTCAGATTGAAAAAACGATGGGAAGAGATAAATCATTACACCAGCGGCTGCTGACCCAAAAAGAGCCAGCGATATTGATAGCACTGCAAAATGATAAAACAAGATCAGCGAAAAAATTCGAGTTAACGCCACCTCTAACATCAACATAGACATAGCGATCAAGAAAACACCAAGGTAGATCCGAAAACCCGACTGATTCATATTTAACGCCTCCAATGATATAGGTCATCATGCTGGGTAAGTATAACGCTCCTGCTGGGGAATTTGAATAGCCGAAGCGATCCGCTTTCCAAGGAGCAAGGCGTTGGAGAAGCCATGCTATTGCGTGAAGCACTGGATGACTTGCTCAGCAAATAAGGTGTCACAAAGATCGAGAATTAGCAACGATTTGTGCGAGTCAGACCACGCTACTGTCATTCCGAACGCCGATAGGTGCGAAGAATCTCTGATATCCTTCGCTCGCCTCGCTAAAGGCGCGCCAACGGCGGGCGGCTTAGGATGACACAAATTATAAGGAATATTCAGTAAGACATTTGGCTTGGTGGAGATAATCATCTGACGCCCAACGCGGTTGGGCTCACTACCCACAAATGTGAGGCTTATCACGGGAGCTCCCGAAGAGCCTTCAAAAGCCTCCCCAATAATTCTACATTTCGAGATAGAATACTCTCATGTCACAACATCAAATCGTCGTTATTGGTGGTGGCGCGGCTGGCCTGATGGCCGCGGGTCAGGCCGCGGGACTCGGCGCCAGGGTCACGCTACTAGAAAAGATGAAAACCCCCGGGCGCAAGATTTTTATCAGCGGAAAAGGGCGCTGCAACATTACTAATACGGCGCCGATCAACGAATTTATCGATCATTTTGGGCGTCACGGGCGTTTCCTGCGTCAGGCCTTCCATCGCTATTTCTCCGATGACGTTCTGGCATTCTTTCACGATCATGGTGTTCCAACGGTTACTGAGCGCGGCGGACGTGTCTTTCCGGCCAGTGGACTCTCCTCGGATGTAGTAGATGCCCTGGTCAATTGGGCCACCTACGAGGGAGTCAAAATTTGGACCCAAACCCCCGCCGAAGAGATCATAGTCGTAAACGGTCGCGTGGTTGGTGTCAAAACTCCACACACCCAACTCGATGCCGATGCTGTGATTGTCACCACCGGTGGAGCATCCTATCCCGGCACAGGCTCCACGGGTGATGGCTACAAATTCGCCAAGCGAGCAGGTCACACGGTAGTGCCAATCCGGCCTGCTCTGGTTCCGTTAATCACAGCTGGAGATTTCATCAAAGAATTGCAGGGTCTTAGCCTGCGCAACGTGGCAGTCACTGTGTGGACGGACGGAAAGAAGTCCGACAGCGCCTTCGGCGAAATGCTATTCACGCACTTCGGCGTCTCCGGACCGATCATCTTGGGTCTTAGCCGGGATATTGTCGACTCGCTGCGTGCCAAGAAGATGGTGGCCATCTCTATCGATCTCAAACCGGCCCTGGACCAGGGCAAACTTGACGCCCGCTTACTGCGCGATCTTAAAGAATTCAGCAACAAACAATTCAAGACCATCCTCAAAGAACTGCTTCCCAAGACTCTCATTCCGGTGTGCATCAAGCTGACCGGCATCTCCGCCGACAAAGTTGGCCATCAAATCAATGCCGAGGAGCGCAAACGGCTGCGCACCTGGCTGAAAGATTTCCGCCTGGATATCCCCGACCACCGCAAATTCAATCAGGCTATTGTCACTGCTGGGGGCGTTGACACACGCGAGATCGACCCCAAGACCATGGCTTCGCGGCTGGTCGAGGGTCTCTATTTCGCCGGCGAAGTCCTCGATGTCGATGCCGACACCGGCGGTTACAATCTGCAAGCCGCATTCTCCACCGGTTGGCTGGCGGGTAGATCAGCAGCTCAGCCCGATTAATCTTGCATCCCGAGTAGCCCGAAAAAGTCGGTGTTGAAAAAATATCAACACCGACTTTTATCTGGAATTTGAAATCGTTGGATATGATACTTCTCTTATATTCATGCGATAAGATACTTGTATTCTGGAAGGTATTCATTCCAAAAACCAGCTTTTCAGAAAAACCAAAATTCAGAGGTATATCAAATGATATTGAATAAACTTGCAGATGCAACCTTTATCGCGCTGGAAACCTTCCGCGAAAATGGCGAGGGTGTGACCACCCCAGTGTGGGCCGCTGGGGAAGACGGGAAACTCTATGTTTGGACCGAAAAAGATAGCTGGAAGGTCAAGCGGATTCGCAACAACGGCCATGTGCGCATCAGTGAAAGTGATGGCCGTGGCAATCCCAAGGGAGACTGGATGGAAGCCCAGGCAAGGATTATTGATTCCGAAGAAAGCAAAAAACTCACAAAGGCTCTCTTCAGATCGAAATACGGTTTTCAATTTCGAGTGTTCAGCTTTATGGGCGGAAACAGAACCAGAGTTACAATAGAGATCGCCCAATCTTAATATTTCCAAAGTTGCCTAGAATCAATTTTCAAAAAGGTGGCATTCTACCAACTTGGTAATTCCAATAATTCAATTCCAGAATCTCCATAATTAATCCACAATCATCCGGTACAATACGGCGTCATATCAAGGAGTCTTTTGATGAGTAAAAATCTATGGATCATAATTGGTGTTTTTGTCGCCGTCGCAGCGATTGTTGCAGGCATTTTCTTGTTTCAGCCGTCTGCTGAAGAAATTTTGGTTCAGGCTATCGAAACTACCAAAACAGTCGCTGATGGTCATGCCGTTGTTGCAATCTCCGTAGACAGTGTTGAACGCGATGATTTTGGCATGGTTGAAGTTTGGGCACGTGGCGGCGATGAAGGCCATGGCGCTTTCCGCGTTGAAGTGCTGGAAGCCAGCGAAGAAAAAGCCCTGGGAGTCCTGATTGTCAGCGATGGCGAAACCCTGTGGGCTTACTCTCCTTCTGAGAACAAAGTCTTCGTCGGCACAGCTGATGAGGCGCAAACCATGATGAAAGATGGAGAAGTTTTTGATCATTATCCAATGATGTGAAGTTATTTCCCTGAACTCGGATTGCTCAACTTGGTAAGATAG
>CAZLNX010000175.1:0-12284 GCA_964560795.1 uncultured Anaerolineales bacterium
GAAAATCATTGCGCCTATTATAGCTGCCTTTCGGATTTATGCACCAAAGCCCTTCTTTTGTATCACGCTCCATACTTATTGAGCCGTCCGGCGTGTGCCAGGGCCTGCGACATCATGTCCACCGCAGGGAATGTCCCTAAGCCACCTTGCGAACAGGCTCGCTCACCGAATTGAGTCTGATTGTCGGGAAGGTGGGTTTTTGGCGCCCACAACAGCAATGGAACAGGATGCCAGGAATGAGATTTCATCAGTGCGGGGGTGGAGTGATCTCCAGTGATGATGAGTACATCCGGATTTAGGTCCAAGAGTTTTGGCAAAGCCGCGTCAACGCTTTCGATGATCTTGGATTTGCCCTTGAAATTTCCATCTTCGCCCATGCTGTCAGTTTTCTTGATGTGGATGAAGAAGAAGTCATAATCATCCCAAGCTTTTTTGACAGCCGCGAACTCATCTTCGGGGTATTCCCCATCAAAATGGATCACGTCCATGCCCACGAGCTTTGAGACGCCGCGGTACATGGGGTATACGGCTACGCAGGCGCCCTTCAAGCCATAGGCATCCTTGTAAGATTGTAGCTGTGGGTCCGTAGCGAAGCCGCGCAAAGTTAGCCCGTTGGCCTGGGGTTCACCAGCCAGTACCTCTCTGGCTTTTGCTATCCATTGATTGAATAATTCTGCGGCACGTTCGGATGCCTTATCTTCAGGCTGAACCGGTAAGGTTGGCACACCTGTTTTTTGGGGGTCGGTATCTTTCAGGTTGGGACTGAGACCCTCGCCGCGCATCACAATGGTAAAGCGGTATTCCTTGACTTGTTTAACTTCGATCTCCACGCCCGGAATTTCAATCGTATTCAGTTTCTCGACCAACGGAGCAGCAACATCGCTGGAAATGCGCCCGGCGCGGCGGTCGGTGATCAGTCCGTCAGCATCCAGGGAGCAGAAATTGCCGCGGGCGGCTACATCCCCAGGGTTTACGTCCAGTCCAACACCCGCTGCAGAAAGCGCGCCGCGGCCGACTTCGAATACCAGGGGGTCGTAACCGAATAAGGCTAAATGTGCAGGGCCAGATCCGGGCGTGATACCTGCTCGAATGGGGATCGTTTGGCCAAGAGTCCCCTCGAAGGCAAGCTGATCCATATTTGGGGTTGCGGCAGCCTCGAGGGCGGTCGGGCCGCCTGCTTGAATTGGTAATCCTCCTAAGCCATCTAATATTAGTAGAACGATCTTGCTGTCGGAAGGTTGTAGAAGCTGGGGGAGATAATCGTAAGGCATAATAACCTCGTTCCTCGTGTTACAACAACCCGCGGATGCAACACTGAGTGCCACATCCGCGGGGTAATTTCGAAAGAAGAAGTTCAACTTCTCTGAGAAGTTGAACTTCTTGGTGATTTATCGAATAGCCTGCTCGGTCTCCTTATCGAAGATGTGCATGTTAGCCATGTTGAAAGTGGCCTGAACTTTGTCGCCCATCTTGAAATCGGTGCGGGGGTCGATGCGTCCGACGTAATCGTGATCACCGCTCTTGAAGAAGACGAAGATCTCGTTACCCATCAACTCGGTGACTTCGACGCTGCCATCAACCTGTTCGGCAACGATGCCCGGAGCTTCGTACTTGGGATCGTAGACATCCTCGGGACGCAGACCGAAGACAACGTCTTTGCCTACGTGTCCCTCATAAGCAGCTTTGCGGCTGTCGGGAATTTTCACAGAGAAAGCGCCGGTGTCAACAAACAAGTCATTGCCCTCTTTCTTCAGTCTAGCTTCAAAGAAGTTCATCGCAGGAGAGCCGATGAAGCCGGCCACAAACAGGTTGTTGGGAAAGTCGTACAGGTTTTGGGGTGTATCCAACTGCATCAAGATGCCCTGATTCATAACTGCGATGCGCGAAGCCATGGTCATGGCCTCAACCTGGTCGTGGGTCACGTAAATAAATGTGGTTGCCAGGCGTTGGTGCAGTTTTGTAATCTCAGTGCGGGTTTGCACGCGCAACTTCGCATCCAGGTTGGAGAGGGGCTCGTCAAGGAGGAAGACTTTGGGCTCGCGTACAATGGCGCGGCCGACAGC
The DNA here is from genome assembly GCA_964560795.1 of uncultured Anaerolineales bacterium. Lineage (GTDB taxonomy): Bacteria > Chloroflexota > Anaerolineae > Anaerolineales > UBA11858 > NIOZ-UU35. The sequence goes on from CAZLNX010000175.1 coordinate 2,064, forward strand.
CACTCGCTGACGTTGTCCACCTGAGAGTTGGCGGGGCTTGCGATCGAGCAAATCTTCGATCCCCAGGATTTCAGCAGCCTCATCAACGCGGCGCTTAATTTCGTCCTTGGGGTATTTGCGCAATTTGAGCCCGAAGGCCATATTGTCATAAACGGACATGTGGGGGTAGAGGGCGTAGGATTGGAACACCATCGCGATATCCCGATCCTTGGGAGCAACATCGTTGACCACCTGATCTCCGATGAGTATTTGCCCTTCACTGATATCCTCCAGCCCGGCCAGGCACCGCAATGCGGTGGACTTGCCGCAGCCCGAGGGGCCAACTAACACGAGGAATTCTTTATCCTCGATCTTGATGTCGAGATCATTGACTGCCACGACATCGCCAAAGCGTTTAAATACATGATCGTACGTTACGCTAGCCATAAGTCTTACACTCCTTTCGTCGCATATATAGTGGCCAAATTATAACGGATATTTGGTAGAGCGCAAATATCGTTTGTCACTTTTGTCACGACGGGAGTGAATTATTAGTGCCCCTTGTAAATAGATTAAGTTCCACCCTTCTTTATGAATATGATAAAACTCACAGGCTAGTAGTTATGACTCTTCGACTGGCATGGCGATGACGAACAAACGCCCCCAGGTCAGGTTGCCATCCTTGGCGATGCAGGTTTGCAAAGTGACATGATGATCCCCCGTATAAACGAAGTTGAATAGTTCACCCGAACTGAGTTTCTGGTTCGTATCCAAATCTACAAAATCGCTGTAGGGGCTGTTAGGCTGTAACGCTTGATACTCATAAATGTCGCTAATGACATATCGTTGCGTGCTGCCATCACCGTACACTACGATCACTTCTTGGTCTATTTCAAGATCGAAGAAAAGAAATCCCGAAAGAAAATTGTGAGCTAATATCCCCGTTACACCAAACTGCGCGGCGTTGTTGAATTGGGTAGCTATTCCAGTGACTGAAGATACGTAATTGGCATTGTTCTTTGGTTGTTGTTGTACGCGCAAAGCCAATGCGCCGGGAGCATATACGCCCCGGATAACGCTGGCGTCACCGTTTTCCACCGTGGTTATGAATGATTGATAGCTTGGTACGACAGAAACAGATTCTTCGTGTTCGGTTTCGTGACCAGATACTGGAATTGGCTGAAATTGGACAGCCGTAAACGCCAGGATCAGAACCAGGATGTAAAGTAATGGGATGAATTTTCTTCGGCGATTTGGAATCTTCGCACTCATTATGTAGCTCCTCTACCAATAAGTATGTAATCTTCAGGAGCTCAATCTGATTTTTAGATTACATATGAGAAATGCCACTGCTGGTGGGGCAGGACATTATATAGGGTAAATCAGATGGATTTAGTCCAATTGTACATCTAATTGATGTTTTGTACAGAGCTATTCTTACGAATGCATCTGTGACTTCGATAGAATGCATCTGATGTAAACGATCAAAGCATTAGGGAAAATTGGTGGTTATCCCCACTACGTTATTCATGTTGTTTCTATTTCCGTGGTTAGCTCTCCAGGGGCTCAGCGATGACAAACAATCGACCCCAGGTCAGGTTACCATTATTAGCGATGCAGGTTTGGAAGGTAACGTGATGAGCACCTGTGTAAACCTTGTTGAAGAGATCGGTCGAGGAGAGCTTCTCGTTGGTGTCCAAGTTGAGGAAGTCACTGTAGGGGCTGTTGGGGCTCAGAGCCTGGTACTGCTGCAGGTCGCGGACGACGTAGCGCTGCTCGCTGCCATCTCCGTAAACCACGATCACTTCCTGGTCGATTTCCAGATTGAAGAAGAGTTCTCCTGAGAGGTAGTTGTGAGCGATCAAGCCGGTGACACCCGATTGTGCGGCATAGCCAAATTGGCTGACGACACCAACGACGGAGGTCACGTGGCCAGCTTGGCCTACGGGCTGCTGCTGAACTCGGAGAGCGAAAACGTCGGGGACGTAAACGCCGCGCACTACGGTGGCGTCACCGTTAGAGACAGCGGCTACGAAATCGTTCAGTGAAGGAACTACATTTGCTGAAACTTCTTCAGCAGAGCTGCCAGTAACTGGGATGGGAGTGAAGTCGGCGGTGAAAGAGGACAGGGCTAAAACAAGTAAACCGGTGATGATGATTGCGTTTCTCAGCAGAGAGGCTGTATTCTTCTTCATTTTTGGCTCCTTCTTCGATAAAGGAGCCGCCAATGAAGATGTACTCTGCGGAAACGCAAATGGCCTGGTAGGAATACCAGGCCATCATAGCGCAGAACTCAATTGAGTCAGCTTTGCTCATTTTCGGCGGCCTGGCAGTCGTGGCCACTGTCGTGGCTTTAGACCCATAGCTTTGCGTCGCCGGCTTTCGCCGGGTTTGCCTTTATCGAATGACGAATTGTTAAGGGGAGTTATCGGAGCATAGAAATGTGTGTTGTGCTAACTCTTCTCTGTCGGTTTGACATGCTGAATGTCAAATTTCTTACCTGCATCAAAAAAGGCCTGGAGCTATTCCAGGCCTTTCAATATCCAACAGATGGATGTATTTGTGTGATGAAAATTAGGGTGATGTTCTTACAACCTTCGGCGGCCTGGCAGTCGTGGCCACTGTCGTGGCTTTAGACCCATAGCTTTGCGTCGCCGGCTTTCGCCGGGTTTGCCTTTATCGAGTGATGCAAAGTTAATGAACCGGTATCCATTGTATAGAATTTTTACGTAAAGTCAATAGCCAAACAGGTGTCCTTTCACAACTGTAAGCTGTTGGTAAATTTTGATTTAAAAGGGCAAATACGCTAGTTGCCCTTGTCTATTCAGATAGCTCAATATAGAATCAACCTATGGCAGACAAAAACATCACCCCGGTCCGCAAGCAGTATCTGGATATCAAAAACCAATACCCCGATGCGATCGTTTTTTTCCGCCTGGGGGATTTCTATGAAACTTTCGATGAAGATGCTCATGTCATCTCTAAAGAATTAGATATCGTGCTGACCTCCCGCAATGTGGCTAAAGGGTCGCGCGTGCCCATGGCGGGGATTCCCCATCACGCGGCTGAGAACTATCTGGGACGCTTGATCAATAAGGGCTATCATGTCGCTATCTGTGAGCAGGTTGGCACAGAGCCTGTAAACGGATTGATGCCTCGCGATGTTGTGCGTGTAGTCACTCCTGGAACTGTGGTAGAGCCTGGATTATTGCCCGGAGATGCCAACAACTATCTGGCATGTGTTGTGATTGACGAGAAGCGCGCAGGCGTTGCCTATGTAGATATCACCACAGGGGAGTTTGCTGCAACGGAACTGAGCGCTGCCAGCCTGGGAATTGCAGATATCGTGCGGGCAGAGTTGATCCGCTTATCTCCTGTGGAAATATTGGCCCCGGATACGATGGCAATTTCCAATGGTTTTCCTGGTCATCTTACTCCCTGGCCAGCCTGGCGCTTTGAGCACGCTCGATGTGAGCAGGCACTATTATCCCAGTTCAAGGCAGCTTCTTTAGATGGATTTGGAGTCCGCGGCCTGCCCCTGGCAATTCGCGCTGCGGGCACAGTTGTGCAGTATCTCGCAGAGACGCAGCCAGCTGCTCTCAATCTACTTTCGGGCCTCAGTGCTTACCATTTAAATGAATTTATGACGTTGGATGCACCAACGCGACGCAATCTTGAGCTTACCGAAACGATCCGAGGCGAACAAGTAGAAGGTTCGCTGCTGGGTGTGCTAGATCGCACAGTCACGCCAATGGGCAAACGTCTGATGCGTCAATGGGTCAGCAAGCCCTTATTGGATGTGGATCAAATCCGAGAGCGCCAGGTGGGCGTGGAATATTTCTACGATGATGGACTCTCCCGTGCTGAGATGCGCACAGCCTTCAAGCCGGTTGCCGATTTGGAGCGGCTGACCAATCGGGTGGTGGGGGGGACAGCCCAACCCAGAGATCTGCTTGCCCTCAGAGAGACCCTGCGTTTATTGCCTGGGTTGCGGAGTCTCTTCCCCGAGGATGCGCTATATCTAGAGAGGGCATTAAAGAATTTCCATCTTTGCACAGAAGAATTAGAACTCTTGGAGAGTGCGCTCGCCGACGAACCCCCAGCGACCCTGGGAACGACTGGCATCATTCGTGATGGATATGCCAAAGATTTGGACGATATTTTAGATGCCTCTCGACACGCCCGCGAGTGGATCAAGGATCTGGAACCCAAGGAACGTCAGCGTACGGGTATCTCTACTCTCAAGGTGGGGTACAACAAGGTTTTTGGTTATTACATCGAGGTCACCAAGACGAACTCGGAGATGGTGCCCGAAGAATATATCCGCAAACAGACCCTGGTCCGCGCTGAACGATATATCACCCCTGAATTGAAGGAATACGAAAGCCTGGTGCTCAACGCCGAGGAGCAGATCAAGGATGTCGAACGGCGTTTGTTCTATGAGATCTGCGAGCGAATGGCAGGGGCTGGTCAGCGGTTGTTGGCTACGGCACGGGCGCTTGCGCGTTTAGACGTACTCGCGACGCTGGCTGAAGTTGCCGCTTTGAACGGTTATGTGTGCCCAGAAGTGGTCGCCGAAGATGTTTTTGATATCCAGGGCGCTCGCCATCCGGTAGTGGAATTGCTGATGGTATCGGGGAAGCGCTTTGTTCCTAATGATATCGTCTACGAAGAAGGAGAACGCGTGCGCCTCGTCACCGGACCGAATATGTCCGGCAAGAGCACGTTCTTGCGTCAGGCAGCCTTGATCGCCTTACTGGCCCAGATGGGCAGCTTTGTCCCAGCAACCTCAGCGCGCATCGGGTTGGTAGACCGCATTTTTACTCGGATCGGCGCTCAGGACGAGATCCACGCCGGACAGTCCACCTTCATGGTAGAGATGGTGGAAACAGCCAATATTTTGAATCATGCCACCCAGCGCAGCCTCCTAATCCTGGACGAGATTGGTCGCGGTACTAGCACTTACGACGGTGTCTCGATTGCCTGGGCGATCGTGGAATATCTGCACAATCATCCCAAGCTGCGTTCGAAAACCCTCTTTGCCACCCATTACCATGAATTGACCCAACTGGCCGATCTGCTGCCCGGTGTACGCAATTACAATGTCGCCGTCAGCGAGGCGGATGGTGATGTGGTTTTCTTGTATAAAATAGTGCCTGGTGGCGCTGATCGCTCCTATGGTATCCACGTGGCACAGTTGGCTGGTCTGCCCGGTCCAGTGATTCAGAGGGCTGATGAGATCTTGCGCCAGTTAGAAGCTACTTCAGGCAAGACAGTAGAAATTGATCCTAACGTACCTCAACAATTGAACCTCTTCCCTGAAACGAATCCATTGCTCGAAGAATTAGAAGGGATGGATTTGACCACGCTTTCCCCAATTGAAGCCTTAAATCGTCTTTTTGAGTGGCAAAAGAAATTTCTGGAAGAATGAAATAGCGATGGCTAGCTGGTAGATTGTATTGGGGGGAAATAAATAACAATTGATAATAAGCATCAAACGTGATTGGTACATTTGGATGATTGTATTTTTCCCCTGATATTGTATGATGATAGAACCGTAAGTTTTCAAATTGAGGCATTATTTGCCAAAATATTCAGGCCAGACATTGAAGATGCATTGCAATTGGAAATAGGTATTTCTAGTTGTTAGGAGGAGGATATGTTATCAAAGTGCAATCTGTCTGATTTGATCGTGTTCACAATTATCTTATTCGTGAGCACAAATTTATTAGTCGCTTGCTCCACCCCGGAAGAAGCTCAATTTCCGCTCTCGCCTGAAATCCCTTCTAAAGCATCAGAAACTGATATCCCAGCCTCGCCTAGTGTGGAAGAGACTGGCCCCGTGACAATTTCGTATGCATACGATGAAGTCGGGCGACTTGTGGGGGCGGAGTATAACGATGGCACAAGTATCTCATATGAGTATGACAGCAATGGGAATATGTTATCTCGGAAAGTGCAGACAGAGGGAGCAGCTATCAACAATGGTGGTAAGCTCTTTGCTGCAGCATTTCTTCTAGTTGCACTCACACTCTATCTCCCAACGCCTAAATTTAGTAGGCGAGTGGCCCAATCAACACTCCATGTACTATTAATTTTCGCCATTATTTTGGGGTTTGTTGTGCCAGTATCCGTGCAAGCTGGGAACAAGATTCCCCCTGGGGAAGATAATCCACCCGTAACAAACGGAGATGATACTGGCAATACATCTGCCACCATCGAGGATCCAATCAGTGCAGCTACGGGTGAGTACTATTTCCGGGAAAACCTGTTTGACCTCGGGGGCATTCTTCCGGTTGAGTTCAACTTGTTTTATGGAACGCAGATGGAATTCAAGCCCATGGGTGATGGTTTCCCGTACTCCAGGGCATTGGCAGGTTTCCGAGGGAGTCATCGAATTTATCTCAGGGAGTCGGATGTCCACGGTACGCCGATCATCATCGCCGAAATGGGTCTCGGGCAGGAGATTGGTTTTAAGTATGGCGATAACGGGTGGGAAGTTTTCGGCCGCGAACCGATAAAGTATCAGCTGATACAGACAGAAAGATCTTTCTACTTGCTCGACCCAATCAAAGAGTGGGTCTACATTTTTATGCGAGATGCGGGGCGTAGTGTCAACTCGGGCTACCTGGAATATATCGTCGACCGCAACGGCAATATGTTGATTTATGACAACCCTACTGATAATCAAACCCTTGAAGCCCAGGGCCCGAACGGAATATCAGATGGGTTAGGGCGAGAATTGCGTTTTTCATACAAGAATATTAGGCCGTCGGGATACCCCAGTTATGTGATGACGAAAATTGAAGACCGAAATGGTCGTGCGGTGGTTTTCAATTATGAAGATGCAGCCGCGGATAATTCTGACCTGTACACATTGCGCTCAATTACAGACCCGATGGGAAATGTGACTACATTCCATTACGCTGGTGATTACCTGATCGAGACGATTGAACGACCCAATGGGAATTCGCCTTACCTCCAGACGTATTCAGCTTATGAAGAATTTGAGCCTGCTTTGGTGACTTCTCAGACGGATGCCTATGGAAATACGACTCAAATTGATGTCGATATGTATGAATCCCAACTTGTAAGAGAAGATTCTTCGATAGGTTTTTTATTTTTGCGCCAAACCGAGGAAGATAGCCAAGTCACAGTCACGTATCCGGATGATACACAGCGGGTTTTCGAGCATACCAATCAGGCTAAGGTTCTCAGCAGCATTTATGATCTCCAGGGAAATACAACCTATTTTGAAAATGACGGGATCCATGACCGCATCACGGGAGTTGAAGATCGGATGGGAGATGTCACTCGTGTTGAGTATCACCAGGAAACTGGGAAACTTCTGAGTATCACCAATGCCCATAATGATTCAATAAGCTTCGATTATGATGCTCAAGAACAAGTTATCACCCATCCTGCCAGTGGAGAGCAAGTCACTTTCAATTTCTATAATATGGCACAAATTGTTTACCCTGATGGTTCTATCCAGACTTTTACCTATGATAATTGGGGTAATATGATTTCCCGCACAGATCAGTCTGGCGCGATTTGGGAATACAGGTACAGCGAGAGGGGACAAATTCTCACCGAAACAAATCCAAGTGGCGGCGCAACAAGCTACACATACCACGATGACGGTACTCTGGCATCCAGCGGCGACTCTGATACGGAAGAAACCAGTTTCTACTACGACGAGTACAAACGGTTGATTGAGATTGTTTACCCCGATGGCACCAACACCCAGGTAACCTACAACCTGAATGACCAGATCACCACTTATGTGAACGAGAACGGTCATACATATACTTACAGCTACGATGCCAATGGAAATCTCGTTGAGATCATTGATCCGATGGGCGAAGTATTTGCTTACGAACATGACTTGCTAGATCGTCTCAGTAATTTGACAGAGCGCACAGGGGATCAGACAGCTATAACCTATGACAACATGGGGCGCATAGTTTCTCACTCCGACTCTGCTGGAGTGACTATGAATTACGGATATGATTCGCGTGGGTGGCTGAACCAACTTAGCATTGGGGAATCAACTTGGGAGACTGTACTTGACTCTGAGGGGATTCCAATGTCTGTAATATCTCCATTAGGTAATCAGACAGACTATGAATCCGACAAACTTGGTTATCTGGTAGCATGGGCGGATGCCTTGGGCAATAAAAGCATAATGGATCGAGATGCAAACAGCCGTGTCACAGGAGTTACAAATGCTCTAGGCTATTCAACTGCATACACCTATGATGATCGGGGATTATTGAGCGGTATTCAGCTTCCAAACCATAGTTCAGTAGCTTTTCGTTGGAATGCATTAGGTTTATTGGAGAATGTCAATGATCTAAACGAAAGCCAGTGGAATTTCGCGTATACGCCGATGGGCCGCATCAAGGAATTGAGTGACCCAATTAGTAATGTCTGGGCATACACGTATGATGAATCGGGCATGCTTTCTACAATCGTCTACCCCGACGGTGGTAGCCAGACAAAAGTTTATGATGCAGTTGGTAATGCGATTCAAACGATCTATGATGATCTAACTTTAAATTTCACCTATGACTCTCTTAATCGTTTGACGGAAACTAACGGGCTTAGCCTTGAATACGATGCTGAGGGCAGAGTGATCGAAACTATAAATGATGATTTCACATCCAGTGCCACATATGGCCCGGCTGGACGGTTGGAATCCATCGCTTATGGTAACGAAATGACGGTGAGCTATATCTATGATCCCATCACTGGGTTACTCACTGGCATTGAAGATGACCTGACCGGGGCGAAGCTCACCTTTGTTTATGATGCAGATTTCAACCTTACAAGTATTGAACGCTCAAATGGCGTCACCGCGAGTTTCACCTGGGATGCCGCTGGTCGTCTTACCCATATCCAGGATGGGGAAATACTTGATCTACTATATTCCCTTGATGCCACTGGGCAGGTAATTGAGGCTACTATGGTCACGCCGCTCAACGGCAGCAAGGCAGGATTGCTGGATAACAGATCCTATGAATATGATGCTGCATCACAAATTAGCAGTTCTGGATATGAGTATGATGCTCAAGGACGGTTGACTTCCGATCCTGATCACACGTATACCTGGGATGACGCCAGTCGTTTGACAGCTATAGATGATGTGTCCCTGACTTACAATGGATTGGGTGAACTGGAATCCCGTACCCAGAATGGCAACACAACCCGATACGCTTACAACTATGCCTTAGAGTTTGCTCCTACCATTGCTGAATTGGATGATTCAACGGGTGATGATCTGCGTTATTATGTCTGGACTCCGGACGGGCAGCTTCTCTACATGGTAGACACTTCCGCGGGTGAGCCCTACTTTTACCATTATGATCGGATCGGTTCGACCTTGGCTTTGACTAATGGAAATGGGAATGTGAGCGTGGCTTACGAATATGCGCCATATGGGGAAATCCTATCTCAGCAGGGCGATAATACTCAATCGTTTACCTTTGTAGGCGAATGGGGTGTGAGAAAAGAAAGCGCCGATCTATACCATATGCGTGCTCGATATTACAAACCATCTTCTGCATGTTTCACATCGCGAGAACCTCTTTGGCCAGATATAGCAGAGCCCAGAAATTTAAACCCATATCAATATGCGATCAACAATCCCTTGCGAAATATCGATCATACAGGGAAAAGCCTAATTGAGAATATCGTTTCTGCTGGAGGGGATTTGACAGAGCTACTTCCTGGAGTGGATATCATCAATCAATGGCTTTTTGACCCGGAGAAAATCGAGAACGAAGGGATGCCCATGGGAGATTGGACAGATTATTTGTTCAATTTGAGTGACAGCCGACAGTTGTATGATTTTTCTCGAAGTTTGGCTGAGCGAATGACGACGCTCGAACATGAAGAATTTTTAAAACAACGAGAGGCAGAATTACAAAAGATGGCAGAAGAGGAGGCCAAAAGACAAGCGGAGATGGATGAATGGGGTGAAAAACTGTCACCTGGTTTTAGTGATATGATGCAAAGGATGAATGAGTTCTATGAATGGAAGAAGATCGCTGAAGCTGAATATCGGGCCAGCCAAAGCGATATAATCATTGGTGAGATAGTGATTGGTGATCGCGACTCTGCCCCAAAGATCATCTGGCATGTGATCAAAGCAACTGGGCAGTAAAACAAAGATATGAAGAGTTGCATCCTAGACTCTACTGCAGTAACTCAGGCAAAACAGAAGCGTTGAGCAACAAA
>CAZLNX010000176.1:0-12257 GCA_964560795.1 uncultured Anaerolineales bacterium
GCCTCGAGCAGTTCGCGCTCATCAGGCATGAACTCGTGCAGCGGCGGGTCGATCAGACGGATGATCACGGGCAAGCCAGTCATGGCTTCAAACAATCCGTCAAAATCTTCGCGCTGGTAAGGCAGCAGTTTGTCTAAAGCAGCCTGGCGGGTCTCGACATCATCACCGGCCAGGATCATATCCTGGACGATGGGTAGGCGCTCAGGCTCGAAGAACATGTGCTCGGTGCGGCACAGGCCAATACCTTGGGCTCCATAGGAACGGGCTCGACGGGCATCTTCAGGGTAATCAGCATTAGCCCAAACTTGCAGACCGCGTGTGGGCCAGCCTTCGGCGAATTCACGCACACCCTCGGTGGCAGAAATCGCATCGGCCCAGCCGAGCAACTCCAAAAGGTCAGTCTGCTCTTCCAAGCTCGGAGATACAGATTCGATCTCTCCGACAAACGATTCACCACTGGTACCGTCAACCGAAATCCAGTCGCCTTCGTTGATGACCAGATCGCCAACGGTCAGCGTGCGGGCTTCCAGGTTGATGCGCGCATCAGAGGCACCGACAACACAAGGGATACCAAACTGACGGGCAACCACAGCAGCATGAGATGTGGCACCACCCTCAGTGGTCAGAATACCCTTAGCTGCCAGCATACCGTGCACATCGTCGGGCTTGGTGAAGGGGCGCACCATGATGACATCTTGACCCTCTTCTTTGGCCTTTTCCTCAGCGGTGTCGGCATCGAAGTAAACTCGACCTACGGCCGCGCCGGGGGAGGCGTTGACGCCGCTAACCAGAAATGATCCTGATTCTTGAGCCTGCTTCTTGGCTTCTTCAATGAATTGGGGGTGCAGCAGCGTATCGACCTGTTCGGGCGTGACGCGCTTGACAGCTTCTTCTTTGATAATCAAACCTTCGTTGGCCATATCCACAGCGATGGTCACGGCAGCTTTGGCGGTTCGCTTGCCATCACGGGTTTGCAGCATCCAAAGTTTTTCGTGCTCGACAGTGAACTCAACATCCTGCATCTCTTTGTAATGCAGCTCGAGCTTGTCACAAACCTCGAGAAAATCAGCATAGGCCTGAGGGAAGGTAGCCTGCATGGTGGTGATATCTTCAGCGTTGCGGATACCAGCAACAACATCTTCACCCTGGGCATTCTCTAGATAGTCACCATAGAGTTTTTTCTCGCCAGTGGCTGGATTACGGGTGAAGGCTACACCAGTACCAGATTTGTCCATATTGCCAAAGACCATGGTCTGGATGTTGACACCCGTGCCCAGGTCATGAGCGATGCCAGCAGCATTGCGGTAGTTGACAGCCCGGCGGCCAAACCAGGACTTGAAGACGGCCTCAGTGGCCAGCTTGAGCTGCTCATAAGGATCCTGAGGGAAATCGAAACCCATTTGCTCTTTGATGACTGTCTTATAGGTGTCAGTAAGTTTTTTCCAATCCTCAGCGGTCATCTCGGTATCGAGCTTGTAGCCTTTTTCCTCTTTGTACTCATCGAGGGGATCTTCGAAGGCTTCGTCATCGATCCTGAGCACCACGGAACCAAACATGTGCACCAAACGGCGATAGGCATCGTAAACGAAGCGCTCATCACCGATCATCTCAATCATGCTCTCGGCAACTTCGTCGTTGAGACCAATGTTGAGTACGGTGTCCATCATGCCGGGCATGGAAAATTTCGCGCCAGAGCGGCAGGAAACCAACAGGGGATTTTTAGGATCACCGAAGTTCTTGCCGGTCTGTTTTTCGACAGCCTCCATGGCGGCGACTTCTTGGTCCCACATACCTTCGGGGAACTGCTCGCCAGCTTCAAGGTAAGCGTTACAAGCCTCAGTTGTGGCAGTGAATCCTGGGGGAACAGGGACACCAATGCGAGTCATCTCGCCCAAGTTGGCACCTTTACCACCCAGGAGTGCTCGGGTAGCTTCCCAGCTTCCAGTGTGCTTTTCGGCCTGGTCTACATCTGAAAACAGGTAGACCCATTTATTGTCGGTCATGTTTTTACCTCCAGATCAAATCTGTTTATTATTACTCTTATCGAGTATGGAAAACTTCGAAATTGCACCGTTCGATGCGCTTGCGTTGGCGCAGCAATGCGATGAGCATTGGCATGGTAATACGGTTTTGAAATGTGCCCGATGCGTGTGCATCGGGGTGGCGGAAGGCCTTGATAGACTCCGGCCTTTCTTGCTAACTCCAACGCTCTTGCGTTGGAGCAACAATGCGGGCTCTATTGAAATCACCCGCTTGCTAATCAGCGATGCAGCTCATGGGACTTCGCTGGCATCGCTGTGGAACCGCTTCCACGGCTGGCGCAAAAAAAGCACCATCTCTTCAATGGCACTAAGGACTTAGTTTACCATAAGTAGGTGAATTCAGAAATGACTTTCCGCCAAAAAGTTGGACCTTTTGATACCCTTTCCAGGGAATTTATCACTCTGAACAAAAAGTCCAACTTCTAATTTGTACCAAAAAAAATATTCTGATCGCGATTACCCAATCCACACCCCACTCCAAGGCTGCAGGGTTACAACCATCTGATCGCCTGAAACAATATACTCGCCACTTTCCAAGAGACTTCGCAGAATTCTGCCATCCGCCCAACCCAGCGATTTCACGGAAAGACGCAAATGCCGTTTCGAAGCACTGGCATTGATTGCCACCAAAACAATTTCATCTCCCAAGGTGCGCGCGAAGGCATAGGCACAACGCTTTTTATCGTGCAGGACTCGTTTGTAGTCCCCTCTGCGGAGGCAAGCCAACTGTTTTCGCAACGAGATCAACCTCTTCATCCAGGCACGCAGCTCTTCATCGCCATTGCCCCTCTTCCAAGGGAAAGCCCGCCGACAATCGGGATCCTTGCCACCCTCCATACCAATCTCATCACCATAATAAATTGCCGGCGCACCGGGATAAGCAAATTGGAACAAAAATGCCAGTTTCGCCTTATTGATATCGCCCTTCAACATAGTCATCAAGCGCTCGGTATCATGCGATCCTAAGGGAACATACATGGCGTAGACATTTTCGCGCTGATATCGCTCGAGCAAGCCTTCCACCGAATCAGCAAAATCGCAAGCAGTATCATCCCCCTGAAGGAATTTCAGCAGCGCATCGCGCACAGGGTAATTCATCAGGCCATCAAAATGATTATCACTTACCCAGCGCGGGTCACCATCCCAAATCTCTCCTACAAGATACGCCTCACGGTTGGCACTCTTGACCACATGGCGGAATTCAGCCCAAAACGTGTCGTCATCGATTTCGTTGGGCACATCCAACCGCCAGCCATCAGCGCCTTGCTCTATCCAAAAGCGAGCTATGTCGAATATATATTTGCGCACTGCTGGGTTATTGGTGTTGAATTTTGGCAGGCTTTTGTAATTCCACCAGCCGGAGAAATTCTGAGCATCCCCTGGTGTAAAGGCATCCAACGGGAATTTATGGATATGGAACCAGTCCTTATAGGGCGAGTGTTCCCCATTATCGAGAACATCGTTGAAGGCAAAGAAACCCCGTCCACAATGGTTAAACACACCATCGATAACAACGCGCACATCATTACGATGGGCAACTTCCAAGAGGGCGTGAAAATCGTCGAGATCGCCTAGTTTGGGATCGATGAGATAGTAATCGCTGATGTTGTAGCGGTGATTGGATGTGGCTAAAAAGATCGGGTTGAAATAAATCGCCGTGATGCCTAAATCCAATAAATAGTCGAAACGTTGGATCACGCCGCGCAGATCACCGCCCATAAAATTCCAAATGGTCGGATTTGATCCCCAAGGATCAACATTCGGGGGATCATTGCGAACATCGCCATTGGCGAAACGATCGGGGAATATTTGATAAAAAATTGCGTCTTGAACCCAGTACGGTACTGTCATTTATACTCCTAAAAATTGTTGGATAATTCTACACCCAAACGGGATGTTCGGGAACTGGGTTTGTGGTGAGTTGAATTCCCGAGGTTACTCTTCGCCCACAGGTGCAAACATAAGCCGATCCAGCAAATAGCGCTGCAGCACCAGGAATAACAAAACAACCGGCAGGCTCATCAATATCGCCAAGGCAGAGAGCAAACTCCCAGAGAAAGTAGAGATGCCCAATGCCCCCGAAATTGCCATCGCCAGTGTGACGTTGGTGCTCTTGTCCACAAATAACCAGCCCATGGCAAATTCAGAGTAGGCAATCAAGAAAGCGATCAAGGCAGCCACTGAGATCGATGGCAAGGCAATGGGTAAAGAGATGCGCCAAAAAGTACCCAGTGCTGAAGCGCCATCAAGAAAAGCAGCCTCTTCCAGATCCTTAGGCACAGCCTGGAAAGCTGAGCGCATATTCCAGACGCAGAAAGGCATAGCAAAGGCGGTATAGACAATCGTCAGGCCTAGCAAAGTTGTGCGCAGTTTCAGGATGGTCAGAAGCACATAAAGGGGCGTCATCAGAGCAACCGGAGGCAGCAAGGCACCAACCAACAAGGCAAACAAACCCGCCTCTCGGCCAGGGAAGCGGTAGCGCGCAAAAGCATAGGCCATGCTGGTTCCCAAACCCACTGAAAGCAATGCCGCGCCGCCCGAAACCGCCAAACTGTTCTTGAGCAACGCCACAAAGGGCAAAGATTGCGAAGCACTTTCCCAAACTTGTTTAAACACAGCTAGGGTAGGTTCCTCTGGCCACAGGCGAAATGTAGTCGGCCAACCCATAGTGCCGCCCTCGAATGCCAGATAAACCAACCCCCAGACCGGCAGAAGCACAAACAAGCCGACCAACACCAATCCAAATTGATGCAAAATCTGCCCCCGAAAAGTGATCCGCCTAGACATAGGTCACCCCCTCTGCCGCACGACTGATCCGGTTGAACCACAAGATCAACACCACCAAGACAATGACCGTGAACATATTGATCGCCGCCGAGATGGCAAATTGACCGCCGTACGTTGGTGAGAATGCAAAGTAAGACAACGTGGCAAAGGTGACCATGGGGAAAGATCGTATTGTATAGAAAAGATAAAACTGGTTGAAGGCAAAGATCGCCCGGATCAGGATCGCTGGCATGACCAGGGGCCACAACAGAGGCCAGGTGACATAACGGAACTGTCCAACACGCCCTGCCCCATCGATGGCAGCCGCTTCATAGACATCCCTGGGAACCATCTTCAAGCCGGCCGTAGCAGCCAGCATCACAAATGGAAAACCATACCATGTTGCTGCGATAAGCAGTAATATCAAGGTCGTATTGGGGTTATCTAAGAATGAAGCCAGAAGTGCTTCGAAGGGAGAATTCTCAATAACAGCCAGCCAACCTTTGCCCGGCTCCAAGAGGCGCAGCCAGATCAACGCGCCAACAAATTCTGGTATCGCCCAGGGCAAGATGAACAGTGTTCGCCAGAACCCGCGTAGACGCAGACCTTCCCTGTTGAGCATCACAGCAACTGCGACCCCTAAAGCCGCTTGGAGCGCTACCGACAAAACCGTCCACATAATATTGAAAACCAGCAAGTCGGGGAGAATGCCCATCAACAGTGAGCGCAGCATCCTGAAACCTGTCCAATGAACTTCGGTTGAAGTAGGTCGCCGGAAACGATCGAAGAATTCCCACAAATTGACGTCAACCGCCTCGGTTTGGCCAGTAATCCCCAACCAAACTTCGCGCCAGACCCCACCGTTGATCCCGTTCATAATCGAGATGGTGTTGAAGTCTGTCAGCGCCATGGCTCCCTGGTAGATCAATGGGTAAAAGGCGATCAGCGCTAGGGCAATCGCTCCTGGCAGCAGCCACAGCCAGGCGCGGCGCAACTCTCGCCAAGATGACTGGCGAGTTTTCTGCGAGACGGTGTGCGCAGCATTTGGCAGACGTTCTTTGCGCCGACGAAACCATCGAAGAGCAGGCTCCCAAACGCCAACCTGGAGACCTACTGAGGCACTCAAACACAAGGGGGCTGTAATCGTAAGCAAATACTGCGGCCATTTTGTCGGCCAAATCAACAAGAAGATCCCCGTGATCAGCAGCCACAAGGCAAACACACGATATCGTTGCCAAAACTGTTTAAACCCTACAAAGGCAAAGATGAGAATATACAAATCCAAGGTAATCAGGAATACACCTGGATGCCAAGGGACAGGCCCAGCAAGCCAAACCAACTGCTGCCAGGCAGGGAAACCCACCTGCTGGACATAGTCGCTTTGGGCATAGTCACCGTGATAGAAAATCGACTCTCTAAGTCTGACGAGGGGATCGGTCCACAAACGCGGGTTGAAAGCCCAGAAAATAAGGATGGCAATCAAGCCCCAGACGATAACCAGAACAATCGCTCTGCCCCATGTTGGTGATCTGTCTTGCCGCCCATTGAATTTATCAATAAGAATATCAACAATGATGACAATACCAACTATGGCATACGTATACTTGGAAGCCGCTGTAATCCCCAAAGCGATAGCTGAGAGAGTCAGCCAAAAAACTGGTCGTTTCAGACTTCCGAAGTCTGAGAGAAACTGTCTACGCCTTGAAGACAAACCCGAGACTTCGGAAGTCTTATCAGTATTTTTGGAAGCACCCGATTTCTGATCAAATAATCCTTGTTTTCGAGATTGATAATAAAACAGCACCACCAATAAGCTAAAAAACGCCGGAAGCGGCTCCAGCATGATTTGGCTGGTGTATTTGATCTGCCAGGTATGAATGCCCAGCAGGAGCGCAGAAAGCGGATTCAGTAAAGCCAGGGCAATCACTTCCAGCGTTCCTAAGACAGCAGATGTTAGACGGGCATACTTAAGATGTGGATCCGGAAGGCTGGCTGCCGGAGAGGCCGAAGGCGGACTTTCCGGGATCAATGGGGCCTCGGGCAATTTTAGAATAGAAAGGCCATAGACAATCTTAGTTAAGGGAGGGTGTTCGTAATTAAACTCATAATCAATGATCTCTTGGACATCCCCCGCATTGATCGCCTTGGCGTAGCGTTGAGCAGCACCCAGGTAATCATCTTCATCATAGTCAATGGGCAATTGTTCAGCGGCTCGCAGCCGTAATCCAACAGCGATTGCAGTGACAGCGATAACCGATAGAGCAAAAAAGATAACTCGCCAAGGTTTCATAATCCCGTTTTCCAATCACCTAGTTTTGCAGCTAAGACCCTTCACCCCAGATAGATAAAGGATTATTCTCGATCAAGAGACAAGACCAGTGTTTGATACGGCTGAATGGGGCCATCCAGCATCAGTGCGAACGCGCCGTCCCGGTCAACCGATAGCGTTTGATCCCAGTCACCAAACAAGCCATCAAAGGAATAATTCCCGGCGGAAAGTGGGCTGGCACTTATTGAAAGATGTACTTCTTGGAGAGGTTCATCTGTTAGATTGACCAACACCAATATGCTCTCGGACTCAGAAAATCGCAACAATCCAAACAGGGCTGTGCTATCAGTTTCGACCAATGTGGTGGCACCCGTGGTTAGGGCTGGATACTGTTTCCGAAGGTCGATCAGTGCTCGATAATGATTGAGTAGAGAATCTCGGTCTTCAAGTTGATTCGCCACATTGACCTGAACGTAATCTTCAGAGAGGGCGCGCCAGGGTTCCGCTCCCTCACAGGCAAAACCCGCGTTGGGGGCATCACTCCACTGCATCGGCAGGCGGATATCTTCATCGGGCTTCTTGCCCTGCATACCGATCTCTTCACCATAATAAATGTATGGAGTACCTGGAGCTGTCAGCAGCATGGAAGCGGTCACTTTGGCAGCATCCACATTGCCATACAAAACGCTCATCACGCGGTTCTGATCGTGGTTGGTCAAGAATGTTCCATACCCACCAAATGGCATATCGTTTAGGGTGAATTTATAGGCGCTAGTGATCCCCGTATTGGAGCCACCGTTGGCGCTGTTGACAAATCCGCTGGCTAATTCGAAATTGAAGAGATGATCGAATTCATCTTGGTAGGTTGTTGCAATAAAGCCCCCCGCCCCGAAAACTTCACCGATGGTATAAGCTTGGGGGTTCTCAGCTTTATATTTCTTGTAGAAATCTTTATACCATGCATGAGTCGCCGGAGTGTTTTCGCGCCGATCTCCTTCCTCAATGAGATGTTTGGCAGCGTCCACACGGAACCCATCTACCCCGATTTCATCCAACCAATAACGGACCACATTATCAAACTGGGCAGTCACGTCGGGGTTTTCATAATTCAAGTCAGGCATCCCGCCCCAGAAATAGCCATAGTAATAACCCTGATTCCCTTGGTGCCATCCATTGCCAGGGTCTTCATCTGACCAGACATACCAATCGTGATAATCAGAATCTAGACTGCTGTTGGCTGCCACAAAGAAAGGATGCTGGCTTGATGTGTGATTTAGCACCAGATCGATGATTATCCGCATATCACGCGCGTGGGCTTCTTCGAGCAGGGTCTTAAAATCATCCATGCTGCCGTATTCATGATTGACGGCGTAATAATTGATCACATCATAGCCATGGTAAGAAGGCGATGGGTGAATGGGCATCAACCAGAGGGCGCTTACACCTAAATCTTGCAGGTAGTCGAGATTTTGGGTGATGCCATTGAAATCGCCGACACCATCACAATCGGAGTCGAAGAATGAGCGTACAAAGATTTCGTAGAAAACCGCTGTTTCCCACCAATCTTCAACGGGTTCTTCTGCAGCAAAACCCCAATCAAATTGCATCAACGCGAGAAGACCAACAATGAGAAAACTTAAGAATTTTTGCAGTTTATTCATAAGGGGAAAATGAACCCCCAGCGCTATTTTGCGAGCACCGGGGGAATTTGTACAACGAAGGGACGATCAAGTGACCGTCCGATTATCTAACCTTTAACACCACCGAGTGTAAGTCCGCTGACGATTTGCTTCTGCAGTGCGATGTAGATCACAGCCACAGGAAGAGCGACAATGATGGCCATGGCAGCAAAGCGATTCCACGGGATGGCGTTGGCATATTGGCCGGTCATATTATAGAGCGTCATAGCTAGTGTGTAACTTTGCGGTTTAGTCAAGAATAGCCAGGGAAGAGCAAATTCTTGCCAGTGCCCGATGAAGCCCAAGAAAAACGTCACGGCTAATTGAGGGGCGGCCAACGGGAGCACAATGCGGAAGAAGACTTGGTTGGGGTCTGCGCCATCGATGGCGGCAGCTTCTTCGAGCTCTTCGGGAATAGTATCCAGATAACCCTTGAGATTCCACACCGCGAAAGGCAAGGCGCCTGAAATCATGGCAATGCCCACACCTAACAGAGAATCTCGCATATTAAATAGCAACTTACCCGTCGATGCACAGCTTAAAAATGGCTGAATCGCTATGATGCCATCTCCGCAATCGAACACTCGAAAACTATTCATCAACAAAAATAGCGGCGTGGCCAAACCGATGGCTGGCATCAACAGCGGAATGAATACCAGGATCATCAACACCTGCCGCATCTTGAACTTAAATCGGGAAAAGGCATAGGCCGCAGTAACTGCCACCAAAAGGGCTACTAAACCAACACCAACAGACAATGCAAAGCTGTTGCGCAGCAATTCCAAAAATGTCACTGGATTGGCAGTTGGTCGATCAAGCACTTGCTTATAAGCGACCAATGAAATTTCTTTGGGGAAGATTTCCAGACTGGAGGGTCTGCGACTCTCGGAACTGAAGGAGAGCGTGATCACATACATAATGGGGAACATCACTTCAGCTACAATGATCAACGTTAATACTTGGAGCAGAAGTTGGCGCCACAAGGGTAGCTCACGTCCGCTGGCTTCGCCAGATGTATTCATAGTAAAGAAACGGACGAATATATTTTGCTTTTTGGGGGTCACGGCTGTTGATGTCATCTTATACCTCCGCGTAGGACTCTGTCGCTTTGGTCAGGCGGTTGGTGATCAGGAACACGATTAAAGCTACGAAGAAAACGATCACTGCAAACGCTGCTGCTACACCATAGAGGCGCAGATTTCGCACTAAGTCGTATGCAAATGTGACCAAGATTTCCGTGGAGCGTGCAGGGCCGCCGCCAGTCATGAAGTAGACAAAATTAAATAGGTTAAACGATAGCGTAAACCCATATATGGCCGCCGGAACCATCGCCGGCCTCAATAGAGGTACGGTGATCCTCCAGAATTGCTGGGAACCAGAGGCGCCGTCAATAGCTGCCGCTTCGTAGAGATCGCTGGGGATGCTCTGCAAAGCCCCTGTAGCTACCAGGGTCATAAAGGGCCAGCCCAGCCAGAAATTTGCAATCATCATGGCGTAATAGGCCAATGGAAGTGCACCTGTGGGCAGTAGCCACGAAATCGGTGGCGAATACTCAAACAGCCAGCGGATACGTACAGGATCTTCCACGCCGAATAATGTCACGATAGTGGTAAGGAATTGATTCATGGCGCCGTACTGTTCATCGAAAATATTGCGCCAAACAGTTGCGACCACAATGGGAGGAATAACAACGGGCAAAATGTAAATCGCGCGGTAAATTCGCTTAAACCACAATCCTTTGACATTTAGCAATACGGCGATAAACACGCCTGCGGGGACGTGTACTGCAACATTGCTAACCGCCCACCAAATGTTGTAAACTAGAACACGGAAGAACTCGAAATTCTGAACCGGAAGCCCTCCCGTGACAATATCTTTGTAGTTCTGCACGCCGATATTTTCTAGATCGGGTGAGGCCATACCCAACATGAGATGTCTTGTTTCAAAATTGGTAAACGATAGGATAACCTGGTAAATCAAGGGGTAAAAAGTGATGACTGACATCACTAGGAAAGCGGGAAGCAAGTAAAGGTACGGCAAGATTGCCCGTTTAACATTCGCTCGTTTATTTACCTTCATCTGAGCAGTAGCTGAAACCATCTGCTGCCTCCTTTGTAAAATGATTGGGAAAATTGCAAGGGACAAATAGAAAAAGAGCGAACAGGGAAACCCTGTTCGCTCTTTTGTAACTAAAGGTTTACTTATTGGCGTTCTCGGTAGCTGTCGTAACCCAGTCAGCAGCGGGTGTACCGACTTCGAACACCTCATCGGTGCCACAGAAGTTGGACCAGTACAGACCCAATTCAGGAACCTGAGGGCGGACGTAGCCTGTGGAGAAAGCATCCAAGAGGCCAAGCATGAGCGGATCGGTCACTTCCACGCCAGTGTTGGCGGGTACGTGGCCAGCTTCGTTCATCATGATAGCCTGGGCTGCTTCCCCAGTCAGATACAGTGCGACATCGAGGGCAGCTTCAGGGTTCAGGCTGTTGGGGCTGAAGTAGAAGCCATCAACACCAAGCAGCGGATTGGAAGCGCCACCGGGGCCAGCGGGCAACGGAGCAACAGCAAGGTTGTCGCCAAGGGCGGTCTTGTAGTCACCCATAGCCCAGTTACCATTGGTGATCGCCACAACGGTACCTTCGCTGAAGGGGGCCAGGCCGTCACTATCGTTCTTAGGCCAGCCATTTTCCTTCGAGATCTGATACATCTCGTTCAGGTAACCCATGGCGTCGGCAATGCCGTCACCAGCAACAACTTTCCAGCTGTCATCGAAGATCTCACCGCCAAAGGAGCCGTAGAAGCCCCAGTGATGGTAGCAGCCGTAGCTGATCGAGACGGGAGTTCCGCCTTGCATCAGAGCCATGAGTTCTTCGGTAGTCGCGGGCGGTTCGGGCAACAGTTCCTTGTTGTACCAGAAGGCCACAGCCTTAAGGGACTCAGGAATACCGTACAATTTACCTTCTACACTCATACCACCAACGGAAAGTGGAGCGTAAGCATCCAGTTTACCAGCAGCCAGATCGGTGATATCAGCGATCAGGCCAGCGCGGGCATCGTCACCCAGGGAGTCATTGGGAGCAATGAACATGTCTGGGCCGCCGCCAGCGGCGACATCGGTGCGGTACTTGTTGTAGATGTCATTGAAGGGAACCTGCAAAACGTTGATCTTGTACTGAGGCATATCAACAGCAGCCTGCTCGAGAACCTTACCAAGAGCGACCTCTTCTGCAGAACCAGTACCGTATGCGTGCCAGAAGGTAACCTCGATTACTTCGGCGGGCTCTTCCATGGCTTCTTCTTCCATGGCTTCACCAGTCGGCCAGGAGGCATCGATCTCACTCATCACGGTGTCCATGTCGGCAACACCCGCGAAGTAGTCAGTCATGCCCTTCCAGAAGGAACCAGCGCCAACCTCACCAGGCATCAGGTCTGAACCATCGAAGCGTACACTGGTCGCAGCCGCAACCAACTCGGCCACACCGCGCTCGATGTCATCGCCAT
>CAZLNX010000177.1:0-12148 GCA_964560795.1 uncultured Anaerolineales bacterium
CTGGCAGAATAGAGTTCGCAAGCCGGGTATTTTTGTAGATACATCGAAGCTTACACAAATAGCACGCCAGGCCTCCTCGAGAGTTGAGTCGAGCAGGTCAATAGGGTCGATCGTAGTTTGGGGTGGAGTAGCGGCGACCATGGGGTACTCCTTTCCTAACTTATGTTGATCTCCTTACGTTCTAAGATTGGGCGTGGGTCGATGATGTTTTTGTGGAGTGCTGCAGCCTTTTTGGGTAATCCTAATGCCAGAGCCATGAGCTGTGTGAAGTATAGGATTGGCATGGGCTCTTCGAGTTCCATCTGGATCTGACGGGCGTCTAGGTTCATATGGCAAAGTGGGCATGCGACAGCAATGACATCTGCGCCGGCTTGGCGGGCATGGGTGATCAGGTTCTCGCTGAGCTGCAAGACGATGTCGGGACGGGTGAGGGTGTGGGCAGCACCACAACACGTGGTTTTGTAAGACCAATCGCGGACATCAGCCCCAAGTGCAGCCAAGAGTTCATCCATGTCTGTGGGGTTTTCAGGATGTTCGGCCTCGGTGACCTCTGGTGGACGGGTCAAGAGACAGCCGTAATAACTAACTACACGCAGTCCACTGAGAGGGGTTTTTACATTTTGAGAAACCATCTCTGGGCCAACGTGGTTATTGATTGCTTCGATCAGAGTGCTTACGTGTACGGAATCTTTGTAGGTGTAACCAAGAGCTTCGTCCATCTCGGTTCTATGTTCATCGTCATGGTGGATTTCATATTGCGCAGCTTTATGGCGGTTGAAACAAGCCGCACAGGGCATGGTAACTTCATTGAAACCGCTTTGCTCTATCAGGGCCAAGTTTTCCATGGGGAGACGCAGAGCAGCCTCGGGGTCAGCCCGGTGGGCTGCAGAACTACCACAACACAGCCAACCCTGAGGTTCTATGAGCTCCAGACCTAATTCCTCACAAACCATTTCTGCGGAAACACTGAACTCGGCGGCAGTAGATTCCAGGGAGCATCCAGGATAGTAAGCGACAGCTTCGTTAGCTCCGGCAATGGGTTGCACCTTTCGACGACTGGGGGCACGCGTCGGTTTGGGGAATAAAGCGACCTTTCCTTTTTTGAGCATACCCATGAAAAAATTGGTATCTTCAAGGGCGGCTTTGGGATCATTTAAGATCATTTCTGCCATCAACCCCGGTTCATAGGCTCTGCCCCAAAGTCGAACTTCTCTCATAAAGGCCTGGTTGAACTTATTGATCTTGGGTACTTGAGGAGCAAACCCTCGCGCGACTGCTTCCCGGGTGAGGAATTCCATGATGGCGGTGATATCCAGATTTTGTGGGCAGCGAGTGGTGCAGGTTTGGCATGCGGCACATAACCAGGGCGTCTGAGATTCTAAGGCAATATCTTCCTGGCCCAATTGTGCAGCGCGCATAATTTGATTGGGCTGCCAGTCGAAGAATTCGGCCACCGGACAGCCACTGGTGCACTTGACGCATTGGTAACACAAATAAACGTTCTGCCCTAACTCTTCTTGAATGCGTTTGGCCAGGGTATCGCTAATGGTTATGGGTTGCTCAGGTGTTTGCTGTCCTTGATTCATAACATCTCTCCAAAGAGGATGGTGATAATCTAAGCGGTTATTGGTTCTTCCACTTTGGGCCTGGGATATAAGCCCGCGCCTTCCACAATTGGCTTTACCGCTTCTTCCCATTCGATGGCCATAATATGCACACCGGCAACGCCCTTGATCTCACGTAATTCTTTGATCAGGTCGATGCAAATTTGAATCCCTTCCTCGCGCCATGCTTTCGAACGGGCTTGTTTATCTTCCTTTGTCAACTCATCTTTACTCTTCCCCGCCCAGGGCTTTCCCGCATCAGTCATACGATCGATGATTTTATCGGGGACCAGGATACCGGGGACATTGTTCTTCATATAACGGGCCATGCCGGGGCTTTTCAATGGCCCAACGCCGGCCAGGAGATAGGTTTGTTCGTGAAGACCTAATTCACGCACCTTTTCCATAAATTTAGCGAAGGCTTCCACATCGTAGACCAATTGGGTCTGGATGAAGTCCGCCCCAGCTTTAACCTTTTTGGCCAGCCGGTAGGGACGAAAATCAAGCGGATCGGCGAACGGGGCCGAGGCTGCTCCAACGAAGAAACGTGGTTCTTGCCCCTTGAGTGCATCCCCACATTGGAATATGCAATCATCGCGCATATCGGCCACCATTCGTACCAGTTGAACCGAGTCCATATCGAAGACATTCTTCGCCGTAGGGTGGTTGCCAAATTGTTGGTGATCCCCACTCAAACAAAGCAGATTGCGCATCCCCAAGGCGTAGGCCCCTAGCAAATCACTCTGGATGGCCAGGCGGTTGCGATCCCGACAAGTCATCTGGATGATGGGTTCTAGTCCCTCTTCCACGACGATAGTCCCTGCCCCGATGCTGGACATGCGCACGATGGCGGTCTGATTATCGGTGATATTGACACCGTCGACATAGCCTTTCAACAGGGTGGCCTTTTCACGGATCACTTCGCCATCCGCGCTTTGTGGAGGTCCAAGTTCTCCTGTGGCGGCAAAGTGACCGGCTTTTAGTATTTTCTCTAGAGTGGAGCCTGCCACATAACCATTGGTACTATTTATGTTTGTTGTCATGGTTCTTTCCTCTGCTAGTAGCTTATGCTTCATCAGCACTCAAGCGCAAGTCTTCTCTTACGATCTTGCGAGGCCCACCGTCGCGAGATGTGCTCCAATTCTTTGGCGGCTGAAAATCCAGGATCACGTGGAGTTTGTCTTTGCTGCTCAACCTGTCATAGATTAATTGCCATGCGCAAGGTACATCTGGATCGATCTCGCAATGACCAGCTTCGGAGCCGCCACAGGGACCGTTGAGCAGTGACTTAGAACAACGGGCAATTGGGCAAATACCTCCGGTTAATCCCAAGACACAATCTCCGCAGGCCGCACAGCGCTCCTCCCAGACTCCTTGCTCCGAGGGGATCCCCAGGAAGGTTGTGTTCAATCCTGGAACCACCCATGCATCAGGGAAGTGCTCAGCGATGGCTTGTACACCAATACCGCAACCTAACGACAATACGATATCGGCTTCCTTGACCTGTTCTTCGATCTCGTCCAGGTACTCCCACTCACACTGACGCTGCACGGTCACATCGCTGACATCTTTGCCATTGCCATCTAGCTTGGTGGACATGCGCAGAGAGGATGCGGTGATTTGAGCTTCCCGTGAGCCCCCTGCGAAACAAACTGTTACACAGGTCCCACATCCGACAACAACGATATTTTGGGCATCATCTACTAAGGTTTTGATTTCATCTAAAGGTTTTCTTTCTGCGATGATCATGATTCTCTCCCTTCAGTGAGAGTGCTTTTTTCTAAACTCATATGTCCATTCTTTAATGGGCTTGGACCGATTTGTTCAATCTCTTTGGTGAATGTCAATGCTTCATCGGCAAACTTTCTTCCCATAGCTGCGGACACGTTTATCATTTTTATGCGCTGATTTTTCATACCGATCTCTTCTAACAAATTTTTGGTATATTCAATTCGCCTTAGGGCTTGATAATTACCTTCCAGGTAATGACAGTCGCCCGGCAGTCAGCCGGCCACCATGACTCCATCTGCACCGTCCTCAAAGGCTCGCAAAACATACAAAGGATCCAACTTCCCTGAACAGGGCAACTCGATCACCTTGAGCGCTGTGGGGTATTCCAGACGCATGGAACCAGCCAGATCTGCTGCGGCATAGGCACAGTAATGACAACAGAAGGCGACGATATCCGGGATGAAAGAATTGGCATGCAAGTTTGGTTCTGTCATGTGGTGAAACTCCACAAAATATGTATGGCTGACGTTGAATCTTTAGTTATCAATCTTCAACGCTGATATCTGTGATTGGCACGAATCCTTCTTGTATTGTAAATAGCGAATCGACTTTCGCTGTTGTTTGGGCATCGGTATAGTGCATCAATTGAATAGCTTGGGCCGGACATTCCGATGCGCATGAGCCGCAGCCATGACAAATAGCTGGTTCGATATATGCGGCACCAGTTATCTCTCCAATACCGGTGTAATCAGCACTGATTTCTGGTACGTCGTAGGGACAAATCCTCACGCAAGTCAAACAGCCGACGCACATGGTCGGATCAGCATAAGCAACTCGGGCATTAGTGAAGATGGTCTCGCGAGCAAGGATGTTAGCTGCACGGGATGCAGCAGCTTGTGCCTGGGCGATGGTTTCGTCCAAGAATTTTGGATAATGCGCCATCCCTGCCATAAAGACCCCCTCAGCAGTGAAATCAACTGGTCGTAACTTGACATGCGCTTCCAAGAAAAAACCATCCATATCGGTCGAGAGTTTCAAACGACTGGCCAACTCGCGCGTTCCCTTGGCAGGGACGATAGGTGTGGATAACACTAACAGGTCTGGATTTAGGGCAATCTCTCGATTGAGTACGGGATCCCATACACGCACGTTGATTAATGATTCTTGGGGATGGCCGAGTGGCATGACGTCCACCTCAGGCTTCTGGTCAAACTCGTAATGGATGAAACGTATCCCCGCGCGTCGTGCTTGCTGATAAAGCCGTTCTTTGAAACCATAGGTGCGGATATCGCGATAAAGAATCGTGATTTGTGCCTTAGGGTTCAGTTCTTTGAGCTTGAGCGCGTTCTTCAGCGCGGTTGTGCAGCAGATGCGGCTGCAAAATTGCTCTGCCGGACCAACACATTGGATCATAGTGACAAAGTTAGGTTTCACCAAAGATTGATCATCCGCTAACAGCTGTTCAAACTCTAACTGAGTGACGATGCGCGGGTGATTGCCGTAATCATATTCATCACCTTTATATTCCTCACCACCTGTGGCAATTATGGTCACACCGTGCTGAACTTGGAAGGTTTCGTCGTTCTGAGGTAGCACTTTCCTAGAATGAGATTGCAGGGTGGAATTGAAGTTGCCCTTGAAGCCTCCTGTCTCGAGGAGTTCTGTATTCAAATGAACGTTGATCAACGGGTGTTCGATAATTTCTTGGATAAGTTCTGCCAGGTATTTTTGCGGATTTTGAGATGCGCCATTCCCGTTTGTTGGTACGAGATATCGTAAATGTCGTAAATTACCCCCCAGTTCACCATCTCGTTCTACCAACTCTACCGTGAATCCCTGTCCGGCCAGGTTGAGTGCAGCGGTCATCCCAGCCGCACCGCCTCCGATGATCAGTGCTGAATGGATAACCGGTACTTCGGAAATCTTGAGGGGCTCGAGGTTTATCGCCCGCGCGATGGCCATGCGAGTTAGTGTTCTGGCTTTTTCTGTAGCGCTGTCCCAATCGTCTGAGTGTACCCATGAACACTGGTTGCGGATATTGGCCATTTCGAACATATGCGGGTTCAACCCAGCCTGGCGAATGGCATCCTGGAAGAGTGGCTCATGAGTCAGTGGGGTGCAAGAGGAGACCACAACCCGGTTGAGATTTTGCTCTTTAACTTGCTCAATAATGTGGGCGATGGTGTCTTGAGAGCAGGTATACAAATTGTCCTCGGCATGTACCACTCCGGGGAGTGAACATGCATATTCGGCCACGTCAGGCACATCCAGGTAGCCGCCAATATTACTGCCGCAGTGACAGACAAATACCCCAATGCGTGGTTCTTCACCAGTGATATCTCGTTCGGACGGGTATTCTAGCAGGGTGGTCAACGTGTGCCGGGCAGGATTCAATAACTGAGCCACACTTGCGGCAGCACCGCTAGCCTCGATCACAGTTTCGGGGATATCTTTGGGTTCGCGGAAAGGTCCCGCTACGAAAATGCCTGCACGGCTGGATTGTAATGGGTCAAATACTGTAGTATGGCAGAACCCATAAGGGTCTAGCTCAATGCCCATTTGTCGGCCAAGTTCCTTGACGGAGTCCGAAATCTCCATTCCAACGGATAGTACAACAAGATCGAATTCGTCTACACTAACTGCTGACCGCTGACTGCTGTCTGATGCATATCGCACCACCAAATTCCCGGTCACCGGGTCTTCCTTCACATCGCTGATCCGGCAGCGCGTGTACTGCACACCATATTTCTCTTCTGCACGGCGGTAATACTCCTCGTATCCCTTACTGTAAGCGCGCGTGTCCATAAAGAATACCTGGCAATGCACATCGTCAGTTACTTGCTCGGATCGGGCTTCAGCTTTGGCGTGCTCGATGGTCATGATGGCTTCTTTGGCAGCATACATGCAGCATACTGAAGAACAATAATCGTGACTCTGATCGCGGCTGCCCACACATTGCAGGAAAGCGATCCGCCTGGGGCTGTTCCCATCCGAAGGGCGCTTAATATGACCCTTGGTTGGGCCGCTGGCGGAGAGCATGCGTTCATATTGCAGGGACGTGACCACATTGGGGAAGCGCCCCAATCCATACTCTTCAGAAAGATGTGCATTGAAAATCTGGTATCCAGGTGCGAGCACTATTGCGCCAATATTAAGTTCCTTGGTTGATGCGATTTCGTCATGAATAATGGCATCCGTTCCGCAGGCGAATACACATGACCAGCACTCTGAGCAGATCCCACAGGCCAGGCAGCGGGCGGCTTCAGCCTGAGCACTTTCATCTTCATAGCCACCTTCTACCTCGGCAAAGTTGGTCACTCGCTTTTCGACAGGCAGTTCGGGCATGGGTACGCGCGGTTGGGGTTTGACCTCTCCTCGAGCGATGCGCTCATCAACCTCCTGTAGGGAAAAATTCACGACAGGTAGCTCAGGTCTTGGAGGTGGTTCCAAGGGTTCTCCTCGGAGGTAGCGGATGATCGATTCTGCGGCTGTGTGCCCATTGGAAACTGCCTCGATAACGAAAGCCGTTCCCGAAACGCTATCACCTGCGGCGAAGACTCCGGTGCGACTGGTGGCAAATGTGTTGGGGTTGATGGCGATAGTTTGCTGTTCAGTCAATCCCACGCCGGCATCATCTGGGATGAATGCCAGACCAGCGCGCTGACCAACTGAGAAAATCACAGTATCGCAAGGGATGACGTGTTCAGTATCAGGGATTTTTTCCAGGTGTAAGTGACCAAGTTCATCAAAGTGGAAGGATGCTACTTCCTTGCACTCTACCCCTGAAACATGATCGGCCTGATCTCCGATGATGCGCTCGAAGGTACGGCTGGTGTAGATTTGGACTCCCTCCTCTTCGGCAGCATCCACTTCCCAGGCGTGAGCGGGCATTTCGGCGCGTGATTCTAAACAAGCAAGATGAACCTCGCATCCCAGGCGCAACGCGCTGCGAGCACAGTCGATAGCAACGTTGCCGCCGCCGAGGACGAGAACACGAGGTCCGAATGGCTTACTATCTGGCTTTCCGATGGATCCATCCTCATTTTGTTCGTATCTGTCGAGCCGTACATCACGCAAGAAATGGGTGTTAATGATCACTCCGTCGAGGCCCGCGCCAGGTATGGGCAGACGAATGCCCTCGTGTGCCCCTACAGCGATAAGCACAGCTTCAAAACCTTGATTGAAGATTTCGTCTAGATCATCTACTTGGTGATTGAGATGCAAGTCCATCCCTAGATCAAGAATGTCGTTTACTTCGCGCTCGATGATGTCAGTAGGTAGCCGGTATTCGGGCACGCCCAGGCGCAACATGCCTCCGGCAACGGGCATAGCTTCAAAGATTGTGACTGGATACCCGGTTCGGATGATATCTTGGGCGGCAGTTAGACCGCACGGTCCGGCTCCAATAATGGCGACCGGTTTATCGAGATGTTTGATCTCTGCCGGTTCGACGGGTTGACGCGGCTCTTGGTAAACCTTATCAGTTACGAAACGTTTCAGGGCGCGGATATTTATGGGTTCTTCGACCAACCCGCGGTTGCAGGCTGTCTCACAACGGTGGTTACAAATACGACCGCAGATTCCTGGGAAAGGGTTGTCCATCTTGATAACGCGCAGCGCGTCCTGCCAGCGCCCTTCTCGGATTAGGGCAATATATCCCTGGGCGCGTTGTCCGGAAGGGCAGGCGTCCCGGCAGGGAGCGATACCATGTTTCTCGATAGCGTAGGCGTTAGGGACTGCCTGGGGGTAGAGTTTATATATGGCGCGGCGAGGGGCTAGGCCTTCGTTGAAGGTATCATCTACAATAACCGGACAGACTTCTACGCAATCGTTACAGGCGACACATTTCTCCATGTCAACATAACGAGGTTGTTGGCGTACCTGCACACGAAAATCGCCGGCTTGTCCCACAACATCCAACACCTGGTTGTTGGTCAGGATCTCGATGTTGGGATGTTGCCCCGTCTCTACCAGCTTTGGGGAGATAGTGCACATAGCGCAGTCATTGGTGGGGAAGGTTTTATCAAGCTGGGCCATCTTACCGCCGATTGCTGATTCTTTTTCCACCATGTAAACCTTGAATCCCTGATCCGCCAGATCTATGGAAGCCTGCATACCCGCGATACCACCGCCGACGACCATCACTGCACCGATAGGAGAAGTCGGATGCGGGAAAGCGGAGGGCTGAACGCCCTGCGGGAGGGATGGGTTACTTGCGCTGTTCATTTCTTTTTCCGTCTTCCTCGAAACCCTTCTTCCTCTGGCTTCCCTAATTCATCCTTTACCCTTCCACCTTCATCATTATCTCCTCCTTGGCCATTTTTCATCAAAGGGTTAGGGCCTAAAGCGCGAACCCGTTTGGTCATCTCCTGAGCTGCCATGGCAAACGCCTGACCTTGGCTCCCGGACATGAAGTACATATCCAAACGGTCACCGCCAATTCCAATTTCATCTAAGATTTCCTTGGCGAATTCAACTCGTGCGAGACAACGTTCATTGCCTCGAACATGATGACAATTCCCAACCGGGCAGGCCACTATATAAACGCCATCGGCACCTTGCTCAAAGGCCTCCAGTAGATAACGGGTATCGGTCTTCCCCGTACAGGGCAGTCGCACGAACTTGACATTGGATGGATATTGAATAGATAGCGCACCAGCTGTATCGGCAGCCATATACCCGCAGAAAATACAGTAAAAGGCGGTTATTTCAGGTTCGAAGCCATTTGTATTTTGAGTGCTCATCATTTCCTTTGTTCGCCAAATTACTGGATACTGTTTACTGGTAACTGCCCTGGCAGCCAGGTACCCAGCCCACCGATATCCTGCAGCATGATTTGCTCGTCGGTGAAGTTGACCAGTTGGATGGCGTTGGCCGGGCATTCGCCTGTGCAGGTTCCGCAACCCTGGCACAATGTGTCATCGATATAAGCTGCACCGCCAAGATTACCTACACCGGGGCGTTCCTCCATTTGGATTACCTGGGGAATACTGAATGGACAGGTGCGGGTGCAGGTCAGGCACCCGACACATTTTTCTGGATCTACTTCAGCGACCACGCCGCCAAGATATAGCGAATCACGTTGGGATAGGATAGTCAGAGCTCGGCCAGCAGCGGCAAGTGCATGACTGATACTCTCCTCGATGAATTTTGGGTAATGCGCCATACCAGCTAGGAAAATGCCTTCCCGCATGAAATCCATGGGGCGCAGTTTCATCTGGGCTTCCTTGAAAAATCCCTCACTAGAAAGTGGCACATTTAAAATCTCGGCAAGTTCACTGATTCCCTCAGCAGGAAGGATGGACATGCTCAAGGGAACTACATCTGCGGGAAGGGCAAGCCAGCGATTAAGTGCGTGGTCACGGACCAACACAGTTACTTGGTCCCCAGAAACTTCGATTTTTGGAGGTTCTTCGTCTGTATACCGAATGAAAACCACGCCAAGTTCTCTAGCTTTTGTGTAATACTCTTCCCTGAACCCATAGGTGATGATGTTCTTATAGAGTATGCTTACACGGCAATTGGGGTTAAAAAGCTTCAATCGAATAGCGTTTTTTATGGTGTTGGTGCAGCAAACACGTGAACAATAGTCGGGGGCACTTTCTGGACGTACACACTGGATCATAACTACATCTTTGAGAGCGGTGATTTTCTCAGGGTTGTGGATCACCTGAGATTCAAGTTCACGCTGTGTAATTACGTTCGGAAGACCCAACCAGGGGTGGTCATGAGATTCTCGGCCGCCCGTTGCAACAATGATCACACCATGATCAATGGTGTTACGCTCGGGATCACTGCCGGGGCGGCTTGTCTCTAGTTCAGATTGATAGAACCCCAGGTGACCCTTGTGTCCTACGATTTCGGTGTGGGTGAGGGCAACAACATGTTGATGGGCACGAACACGGTTGATCAGATCACGACCCAACCGCCGAGGGTTATATCCCTCGGCAACGTAATACATATCTTGTAAGTTGCCGCCAAGTTGATGTGATCGTTCGACAATATGCGCATCATAGCCGCTGTCAGCAATAGCTAAAGCTGCTGTCATACCTGAAAGACCACCACCAATGATCAATGCCCGCGGGCGGCAACGGTGTTTCTTCTTGTGGATAGGTTGTGCTTTAATCGCGCGGCCGATTGCGATACGAGTCAGTTCCTGAGCTTTGCGATTAGCTAGATCTTTTTGCCAGAAGTGAACACGTGCACACTGCTCACGGATATTTACTAGCTCCACAAGATAGGGGTTGAGTCCAACTTGCCTGATCATTTGCTGAAAGAGAGAATCATGTGTCCGATTGCTGCACCCCGCAATGACGATCCGGTTCAATTCGAATTCCTTGATCTGGCTTTGAATATGGGCCAGTTTCTCTGGGAAGCAAGCATAATCCAGTTGCTCTGCAATAGTTACTTGGGACCACTGAGCAGCTTGTTCTGTCAATAGCGAAATATCGATAAGTTCGCCGAGTGTTCCTCCACAGTTACAGGTAAAAACCCCAACCTTTGGAGTTCCTTCAATCACATCTTGCTCAGGGGGGAATCCATCGCTGGAAAGGAAGGGCAATTCTCGGGTATAGTGGAATGTATTTAAACGATCGTTGAGTAAACGCATTACTTCGGCGGCTGCCCCACTGGCGTCAATGATAGTTTCTACAATCTCTTTGGGTGATGAAAATGCCCCACAGACGAATACTCCGGATTGTGATGTATGCAGGGGTGTGAATTTGTCCGTCATGCAGAACCCGAATTCATTTAATTCGAGATCAAGCATATTTGTGAATTGTTGAGCCGAAGCTGGTGGTTGCAATCCGGTTGCTAGGACTACCATCTCAAAAGATTGTTCTCTTTGTTCTCCATTAGAGTCGGCAAAATGCAAGATCAGGTTATTCGTGATGGGTTCTTCTCTGATTTGAGATACTCGACAGCGGACATATTGGATTTTGTGTTGTGAGCGCGCCTTTTCAAAATAGGCGTTGTATTCTTTGTTGAAGGTTCGCTCATCCATCATGAAAACTGTACATTCAATGTCTTCACCCAGGCGCTGTTTTGCTAGCATGGCCTCCTTTGTGGCATACATGCAGCATATGGAAGAGCAATAGGCATTATATTTGTCACGTGAACCGATGCACTGAAGCCAAGCGATGGATTTAGGTTTGTTCTGGTCGGAGGGGCGGACAACAACCCCCTCGGTTGGCCCGGAGCGACTTGCCAGGCGTTCATAATCCATGGCGTGCAGTACATTGGGAAAACGTCGGTAGCCAAGTTCTTCCATCTCAGTTGGATCGAATGTCTGGAAGCCCAGGGCTAGGATGATCGCGCCGACTTCGATGGATAGAATGCGCGCTTTTTCATCTAAGGTGATTGCATCGGTGGGACAGATCTCGGTGCATTTGTCGCAATCGTCGCAGTAAGGCCCTTTATCGATGAGATATGTATCTGGGTTAGCTCGAGTGGCTACTTTATAAGCCGCTTTGCGCATTGCCATCTTCTGTTGGTAGCTATCTGGCAATTCAATTGGACAAACTTCTGCACAGTAACCACAGTTTATGCAGCGCTTTGCGTCCACATAGCGAGGTTCTTGTCGCAAAGCTATTGTGAACTCGCCTGCTTGGCCCTCAATCCCTGTAACTTGTGTGTTGGTGAGAATCTGGATATTGGGGTGTTGGTTGTGCTGGATGTAGGCCGGAGAAATGGAAGGGCGTGTGCACCCATAGCCATGATCTGGCGTTCCCCGACAAAGAACACAGTCATGTTGGGGGAACATATACTAATCGCGAATAGGATTTGTGAGAATTAGGATGATTGAGGAGCCTGCC
>CAZLNX010000178.1:0-12051 GCA_964560795.1 uncultured Anaerolineales bacterium
TTCGCTTTACGATTGAGCAAGCTGGACCCGTTATCTATGTTCTTTTCTTTGCTCTTGTAGGTGCGCTCTTCCAGGTTGATTTGTTGCCAACCATGGGATTTTTGGGGGTTGCTTATGTAGTTTTACGCAGCGTTGGTAAATACTCGGGTGCATGGATTGGAGGAAATCTAGGGAAAGCCGAACCACAGGTTAAGAATAATCTTGGGCTAGGCTTGCTGTCACAGGCAGGTGTGGCTATAGGCCTGGCAATTGCCTCGAGCACGCGGTTTGGTGCTTTAGGGCCTGAAGGAGTGGAATTGGGGACATTGATCATTAGTGTAATAACAGCCACAACGTTCATTGTACAGATTTTTGGACCTATTGGTGTGAAGTTTGCAATAACTCGTGCAGGCGAAGTTGGCATGGCCAAAGTTGGTGACAGCGGCTGGCACTCAGAAGGCTGCCCGGATGATTGTGATTGCCGAGAATAAACTCAATACTTAAATCGATATTTCGCACAATCTTGTAAAAAAATATTGGCCCACCTTAGCTGTTGATTTCATTCTAAGGTGGGCCTTGCTTTATGGTAGTTCAATGGGGAGAATGTAATTGTTATTCGGGGCAGTCTAATTCGACCTGGGCATTCTCGGTCCCGAACAATCTCTTCTGGAGCCAGAATGCCACATTAACCAGGGCAATCAATACTGGGACTTCTACCAGGGGGCCGATTACCGCGGCAAAAGCCATGCCCGAGTCGATGCCAAATACTGCCACTGCAACAGCGATGGCAAGTTCAAAATTGTTGCTGGCGGCGGTGAAGGATAAGGTGGTGGTCTTCTCATAGCCGGCGTTGATTTTGTAGCCCATCCAGTAGCTGACTAAGAACATGAGCACAAAGTAGATCACCAGCGGGATGGCAATCCGCACCACATCCAGGGGGATTTGCACGATCAGGTCGCCTTTAAGGCTGAACATCACCACAATGGTGAAGAGCAAGGCGATCAAGGTGATTGGGCTGATCTTGGGGATGAACTGCTCGTGATACCATTCTTTTCCTTTAGCTTTGACCAGTACAAGGCGCGTGATCATGCCTGCAAGGAAAGGAATCCCCAGGTAAATGAATACGCTCTTGGCAATCTCGCCGATGGTTATATCGACGATGCTGCCCTGGAGCCCAAACAAGGGCGGCAGCTTGGTAATGAAGATCCAGGCATAAAGGCTGTAAAAGAGCACCTGAAAGATGCTGTTGAAGGCCACCAGCCCGGCAGCATATTCGGGGTCGCCTTTGGCGAGGTCATTCCAGACGATCACCATGGCGATGCAGCGTGCCAATCCGATCAGGATCAGGCCAACCATATAGTCGGGATATCCTCGCAAAAAGATGATCGCTAACACGAACATCAAGATCGGGCCGATGACCCAGTTCTGCACCAGGGATACGCCCAGGATTTTCCAATTGCGGAAGACATCGCCCAGTTCTTCGTAGCGTACTTTGGCTAGGGGTGGGTACATCATCAGGATCAGGCCAATGGCGATGGGGATGTTGGTTGTGCCCACAGAAACTGCCGTGTTGAAGTCAGCGACTGCCTTTGGGAAAAAGTATCCAATTCCCACACCAATTGCCATAGCCAGGAAAATCCAAAGAGTTAAGAAACGATCGAGAAATGAGAGACGTTTGGGCTGGTTGTTTTCTTGTGTCATGAGAGTGTCCTTTTGATGGGTGGATTATTTATTGTGTTGTCATATTGTTAGAAGCTAAACTTTTCGAAAAAGTTTAGCTTCTTGCTTCTCAAACTTCAATCCCCAACCACTGGCGGATGAAGTAGCCGATGATGAATGATATCGCTGCCACCCCAAAGGACAGAGCGCTCATCTCAATAAACCGTTCTTTGAAGGGTTCGTCTTTGGCGACGGAGATGTAGTAATTGAAGGCTGCGATGATGATGACAGCAGTTATCAGCACCAGCGCCAGATCGATTAGATAGTTGGGGATGATCAGATAAGGGGTGATGAGCAGGGCCACGGTGACGATGTAAGCGATCCCCGTGTAGATGGCGGCGCGCACGGGATGTTTGTCTGTCTGCTCAGAGCGAGTGGACAGATATTCTGAGGCTGCCATGGACATGGCTGCTGCAATACCGGTGATCAGACCAGAAAGAGCAATCAGCTTGGTGTTCTGTAAGGCTAAGGTCAAACCCGCCAGGGCGCCAGTCAACTCGACCAGGGCATCGTTTAGCCCCAAGACGACCGATCCGGCATATTGCAGGATTTCTTCATCGAACATCTCCAGCAGGGCTTGTTCGTGTTCGTTTTCATCCTGGATCCAGTTGTCAATTTCGGGGACCGCGGGGCGCAGCTGAGTGTAGTTGGCCTGGGCTTTTTCCTCCCCGCGCTCCATCAGCTTGATGCCAAAAGTGAAGCCAAAGATGCGGCTGAGGAAAGTGTATTTCCAGACAGCCCAACGATCTGGTTTGATCTCTTTTTGGGTGTATTTCTGCCAATCTTCAGCATGGCGGCGTTCGTCTTCAGCGATCTTCTCAAGTATTTTTCGATTCTCAGGGTCAGAGATTCGTTTAGCTAGTCGCTTGTAGATATGGTATTCGGTGATCTCAATCCGTTGGTAGATTTCGAGTTGTGAGAGAATGTTTGGGTCCAGTGTCATTAATTTCTTTACTCCATTATTATCCGGTTACCTGGCGCATTTTTTTGCTCGGATTTGCGCGGATATTATTTAAAATGTTTATGATGTTCAGAGAATCATTATCATTTCCAAGCATCTCCGCGTTCATCAGCGGTTATCTGCGTCCAAATTTTGAAGCCGTAGTGTGGCTAGCGTTTGCGTTAGTCCCGCCGGTTTGACCTGTATCCACCATTTTATTATAACCAAAGAACGCGATTTTCGCGCTGCTTACCCACCACCAAAGGCGGGACTGCTACACGCGGGGTTAGCTTTCGGCCCTGATTTTGTATTTGGTTCCGATTGAACTTGAGCCCTCGACCTCACGGACATGTCCCTTAGTCGAGGGGAGATATGGTTTGGAACTTATAATCGCCCACCCTAAAACATAAAAAAACCTTTTCGATGCTTCTTTTAGTGCTGGTTGGATATACTTTTGAGGAAACCTAATGCATCAATTTTTTTTCGGGTTCACTATTTCACGGACATGTTAGTCATTCAAGGGGGTAACGTGACTGTATCAATTTAGTAGGTGATGGGGAGAAGCCCATGAGTCTGATGTATCCTCCGAAAGATTGCAATCAAAAGGAGGCGACTCATGGGCGAGACAATTGTACCTCTAGAAGAAGCGAGGGGATGGGAAGGGCGGATATTTCGCCAGGTATGCGAAGAGGGGCAGCGAGAAGCGGAAGCATATTTGGAGAAGTTGGAAGAAGCAATATTTGAGCAGCGACCGGTAGGGTGGGAGGTAGTAGGTTTTCGGGAACGAATGCTGGTGACGCGCTTTGGAGAAGTGCGCATTCGTCGTCGGCTGTATCGGGATGAGAGTGGTGGGCACCATTTTCTACTGGATGAATACCTGGGCTTGAAAGCGTATCAGGCTGCTACGCCAGAGATGCAGATGCTGTGTGTCGAGTTGTGTGGGGAAATGTCGTTTCGGAAAGCGGCGAACGTACTGGAAGAGTGGTTGGCAGGATTGCTGTCGCACAGTACGTGTTGGCGATTGTTACAGCGGACAGGGCAGGCGGCTGTGACTACCGAGGTTGCTGAGGTAGAAGCGATATTTGCACGAGGGGATGTTGAGCCGGAAGTGGGAGAGCGACAAGTGGAGCGCTTGTACATGGAAGCTGATGGGATGTTTGTTCGTTTGCAGAGACAACCCAAAAAGCACATGGAAGTGCGTAGCGCCATCGCTTATGAAGGCTGGGACAGGCTGTCTGCAACACGAGAAGAGTATCGTCTAAGAGAGAAACGAGTGTATTGTCATGCGGGAGAGCAGTTTTCGTTTTGGGAAGGTGTCAGTCTGGCCTGGGCACGCAAGTGGGATTTGAGCAGTGTTCAGGAAGCGATCCTTGGTGGAGATGGCGCAAGATGGATTCGGACTGGCACAAAAGAATTCTCTGGTGCAATCTGGCAGTTGGATAGCTATCACCTGGCCAGAGCCTGTGGGAGAGCATTGGGAGCCCAGTTTGGGCGGAGGCTCTACCAGGCACTGAGAGAAGGCCAAGTATCCCAAACTCAGGAATTGCTCCAAACCGCAGGCATCCCGTTGCGGAAAGGCAAGCAAGCTCAACAAGCCTACCATTGGGTGAATAAGGTTGCTCAAGAAGGATGGGGATTGGATTGGCGTTTCCGCCAGAATGCTACTGCTGATGCAGAACGAGGACTGGGCTGTATGGAAGGCAACCTGGCTCATTTGTTGGCAGTGCGTATGAAAGGAAAAGGCCGCAGTTGGAGCCCAACAGGCGCACGCCACATGGCTAAAGTGCGAGAACTCCTCACCAATCAAGAAGTGAAGCCTTGGTGCTACCGACAAGAGCACATACAGAAACCTAAAAAGCAACGCATTCAACCACGCCCGCTGGGTACTGATCCATGTCAGCACCTTCGAGCCACTGTCCCTGCTCTCTATGGACCTTTCCCTAACAAGCCTTGGGTTCAGTGGCTTCGCAATTTGATCCACCCCTCTCACCTACTAAACTGAAACAGACTCAGGGGGTAACCAAATTTCTTGACTTGAAGGGGAATTGTGCTACTCTGTAATATGGTAGTTGGTAAATAATCTCGTTGCACGAAACCGAGATAAATAGCAGCTCCTGCGTTGTGCGTGAATTGTTGGCTGAAAGTAATCCCGGCTAATGCTATTTGATCAAATGTCTTGATCAGGAGGATGTTATGCAAATTCGAGATTGTATGAAACGTAATGTGATCTGTAGTACTGAGGACACTGCGTTGAGTGAGGCTGCCATGCTGCTAGTCGAGCATCACATAGGCATGCTACCCATCATAGACGAAGGGAATAGGGTGGTGGGCATGTTGGGACTGGCCAATATATTGGAGTTGCTTCTTCCAGATTTTGTGAGACTGCTAGATAACCTAGACTTTGTGCAAAATTTTGGAGTTCTTGAGGATGCTCACGTCGATGCTGAGATGGGTGCGAGACCCGTCTCGGAGATAATGAGGAAGCCCGTGACTGTTGAAGATAATTCAGGGCTGCTGCGCGCTTATACCATAATGTTGAAACATGATCTACACGATCTACCAATCGTTGGACCAGATATGACACTCTTGGGCATTGCCTCTCGGGTAGACATCGGTACAGCTATTCTATCCAGTAAGGGACCAGGTCACTAAATTCATCAGAAATAACTGACTAATGGATCTTACCACCCTAGTTGCATGTACGATCTTTGTAATCAGCCTTGCCCTGATCGTCTCAGAAAAGGTTCATCGAACGATAGTGGCTGTAAGTGGAGCGGCGTTAATGGTCATCGCTGGTCAAGTTCTGGGATTCTATTCCGAGGCTGAAGCCCTGGAAGCCATTGACTTTGATACTATTGGGCTTCTATTGGGTATGATGCTCCTGGCCGCATTGCTAGAGCCAACCGGTTTTTTTCAATACATTGCTGTCAAGGCAGGGCATTTGTCTCGAGGCAAACCCTGGCGACTGATGGTTCTTCTTTTTGTAAGCACAAGTATCATCTCAATGTTCTTGAACAATATAACTGCTGCTGTGCTAATGGCGCCGGTCACCATCCTATTGTCGGAACTTATGGGTATGAGTTCGATACCCTATTTGGTGGCCGTGGGATTTTCCGCTGTTACGTCTGGCGTAGCGACATCCGTTGGGGATCCAGCCAGTGTGCTGATCGCGTCGGCATCTGGCTATTCATTCAATGACTTCCTTACTCACTCGTTACCCGTTGCAGTTGTGGCTCTCCTGCTTACTCTTCTGCTACTTCGCTTTATGTTCCGCCGAGAACTATCAGCAGACAAGTCCTATCATGAAATATTCCTCGAACTAGATGCGTCCGAGGTGCTTCACGATAAATCTACACTGAGACGTGTGCTGATAGTGCTAGGTTTGGTGATTGGGCTCTTCATACTACAAGATAAACTGAAAATCACCTCAGCCTTTGTTGCCCTGGTAGGCGCGTCAGTAGCGTTACTTTGGGTGCAACCCAACATTAGCGAAGTGCTGAGTCGAGTTAGATTAACTATTCTGCTTTTTTTCGTAGGTTTTTTCGTAATGGTGGGCGGTTTGGATGCAACAGGTACATTGGACACAATTGCCCAAACCATGATCAAAATGAGTGACCGGCCAGTAGTGCTTGGCATTGTCATCATCTGGGTAGTGGCTTTTCTCTCCAGCCTGGTTGACAATGTGCCAGTCACCATCGCGATGATTCCCGTCCTGCGTGGTCTGAACCAAGCAGGAGTTGAGATAGAGGCATTGTGGTGGGCGCTGGTCTTCGGAGCAGTATTTGGTGGGGCTGCAACGGTCATCGGTTCGAGCGTAAATCTTGTGATTGTAGAGCTATCAGAGCAAACGTCCACACCCATTGCGGTCAAAAAATGGAGCTTCTGGGGTATACCGGTGACCGTCACCACCTGCACCGTTGCCAGTGTAGTATTTGCTTTGGCTTTCAACCTACTCAGTTACTGAATTTTTCTGTGGAATTAAGCGCTTCACTAGGGAGATGTCGAGAAAGAAAGCTGGTTGTTATAGGAATGTTAGAGCGCTGCCAACGATAAACCAAAAAGGTATCCAGCCAGGGTGCTGAAGATCGATACCAAAACTACATAGACGGCGGTTTTATTTTTGCCCAATATCTTGCCGGTGACCAGGATACTCTGGATGGATAGTGCTGGGTCGGCGATCAAGTATGCTAGCAAAGGGCCGCGGTGCATGCCCAAATCCAGGAACATGCGGGCGATGGGTACTTCCACCAGGGTGGGGAAATACATGAATACGCCGAAAACCACACCGACGAAATTTGCCAATAGGGTATTGCGTCCGGCTAGGGTCTGTACCCAGGTTTCGGGGATGAGCACTTTGACCACGCCTGCGGCGAATACGCCCACGATGAGCAAGGGGAAGATCTGCTTGACGAATTTCCAGGTTTCCCACAGCCAACTGGCGATCTCATCTCGAGTTAGCCCTCTTTGGGCAGTGATGATCAGGGCTATCAACAGGGTAGTCACAGTGACAGCGCGACCAGTGATTTGAACCTCCAGGCTGGCCTCTTCACTGATCCCCGGTGCAGCGACCAACAGCGTGATGACAACGAACCCCAGGGTGATCAGGGTCCAGGTACTGATGCCTTCGAGTACATTTTCAAATCCCTTGAGAGCGAATAGAGCTGTGATGATTAAAAGAATGATAATTAGGGCGCCCTGCACATTGAGATGTATGCTGTTGAGTGCAGCCTGAAATCCGGGTATAAATTCCAAGGGGATATCAAACGTGAGGTAGCTTTGTTTGAGTAATTCGATTTGTAGGGTTCCAGCAATAAGCGTGGCTACCATCAAGGTGAAGAAAACCCACACCGCGGGTTTGATGCGGGCACCTTGGCTGAAGAAGTCACTTTCGATGGCAGTCTCTTGGGCCTTGAAGAGTGCAGACATGATCAGGCCTATGGCAATCCCAAAGATGATGGAAAGCAGAATGCGTGCAATGGCGATATCCATGCCGATAGCTGCACCGGTGTAGGCAATGGCCAGGATGTTGATGGCGGGGCCGACAAAAAGGAAAGTGATCGCTGGTCCAAGCCCGGCACCGCGTTTCCAGATCCCAGCAAATAATGGCAGGATCGTGCAGGAACATACCGCCAGGACAAAGCCTCCCACTGCCGCGGCGGGATAAGAAATCCATTTGCTGGCTTTGGGTCCCAGGTAGCGCGTGACGATTTCCTTGGGGATCAGTGCTGAGAGTGCCCCGGCGATGAAAAAGGCCGGCACCAGGCACAGTATCACATGTGCGGCAAGATAATCTAACAGGCTCAACCAGCCAGCTTCGAGAAGAGTGATGATATAGGCCATAATTTCAGTATGCATCTATTTTGGAGTATGAGAATGATTGTATATAGGTATAGGGATTTACGGGAGTTTAAAATTCACTTAAATCCGTGTCTATCCGCGTAATCCGTGTACATATTATTCTTGGCAGGCTTCACCGAAGCCCTTGATCATCTCCCGTCACATGTCTTCAGGATTGCAACCGCTGGATTCCATTTGCGCCATCATATTGCCCATCATTTTTGACATCATTTTGGGGAGGGCTTTGGTGGCAATAGCTACAATCAAGCCACCTGCTATGGCCCCCAATAAGGCAGCCAGAACATAGTTCTTCTCTTGCGTATTCATGGTTGACCTCGTCTTATTGGGTATCGAGCGCAGTTGTGATAGAGGATGTCACTTCACCCAAGGTGGGCACGCGCCCGCTGCTGACGACCTGGTCATTGACGATCAGACCGGGGGTGGTTATTACACCAAGTTCGACGATTTCGGCGTAGCCTGTTACTTTGGTGATATCGGCATCTGTGTTGAGGAAATCAACGGCTTCGTGAACTAACTTGGCGAGTTTATCGCAGTTGGCGCAGCCGGGACCTAAAACTTTGATGGATAACATAAATATGCTCCTTTTCTTGTTTACTTAGCCTGAGTTGCGGATAAGAAAGGCATTCCCATCCCTGAGCGGACACTGAGCTTGTTGAAGTGGCAGTCGAAGGGGATTTTTCAGCGTTTCGACTACGGCTGCCCATCGGGCCGCATAGCGTCGCCTCCGCTCAACGTGGATGAAAGGTATACAAAACTTGGGTTAAATTAGCGCATTGACAGCCTCAGCTAGATTTTCTAGCGCGCGCTGAACCGTTGACCGCGGGCAACCAATTGTCATGCGTGCAAACCCGGCTCCTTCGCGGCCAAACCAATAACCCGGTGCTAGGGCTATTTGTGCTTCACCCGCTAGAAATTTTTCTAAGGCTTTGGCGTCCAAGCCCAGTTCTCTAAAATCTAGCCAGACTAAAAATGACCCCTCGGGTTCGACCAATGAAACCTTGATAGGGTTAGTGTCCAAGAATTCTCTGATCAGATCAACATTCCCTTGTAAGTAATCCAACAGTGCGTCCAGCCAGTCGGCGCCACCCTTATATGCTGCTTCGATTGCTGCCGAAGCGAATACATTGGTTTTGTTGATCTGGTGCCGGTGTGCAAAATCATGGAACCTTTGGCGGTGTGCTTCATTGGGGATAATTGTGATTGCATCAACCATGCCCGAAATATTAAAAGTTTTTGCAGGAGATAAACAAGCAGCGGCGTTTAGCCTAGCGCCTTCAGATACAGTCAGATAGGGGTGATAGCGGTGAGGCGGGAAGGCAAAATCACCGTGAATTTCATCGGTGATGACAAAGACATCGTAGCGTTCACAGATCGCAGCCACTTGCGCCAACTCGGTTTCTGACCAAACTCTGCCTACAGGATTATGCGGATTACACAATATTAGGATTTTGTTCTTAGGGTCTGCGGCTTTGACTTCCAGATCGTCGAAATCCATTTGGTATTGTCCAGAGATGAATTTAAGTGGATTCTTGACGATCTTACGGTGGTTACTTCTGATCACCATGCGGAACTCAAAGAAAACCGGCGGTTGAACAATGACACCATCGCCATCTTCAGAGTGTTGAGTGATCAAGATCGAAACCGCATTCAAAATTGATGGGCAGGGCTCAATATGGTCTCGATCGATGTTCCAACCATGTCGATCTCGATACCAATTTTCAAGGGATTCGAAATATCCATCGGTTTTGGTTTCATATCCAAAAATACCGTGTTCTGCGCGCCTTTGAATCTGTTCAATCACGGGAGGCGGGGCTTTGATATCCATATCAGCAACGGACATTGGAATCGCGCTCTCGTTGCCGAAATGCTCTGCCAGGAAATCTTTACTCCACTTCATAGTGGGGTATTGGTTACGATCAATGTGTTCGTCGAAATTCATAAGCGTAACTTCCTTTTTCCCTCGATCGAGCTATTCGTTACAATGAGGGCAGGGGCAATCAGGGTTGGGGGTTGAAGGAATTAACTTATTAAAATCTGTTGCAGGAATTCCGAACAACTCCCCAATTTCCAATAGAGAATCCAGAAATTGAGGTTCAGAGAGTCGGTAGAATATGTAGCGCCCATCTCTACGAGTTTCAAGCAGATCAACATCTCGCATTTCCATCAGTTGCTGGGAAATATAAGCCTGGCGCATATTCAATAATGATTCCAAGTGACAAACACAAGCCTCTCCTCTACCTATCCCTGCTAAAATTTTTATACGGCTAGAAGAACTGACCGCCCGTAAAATACGCGCGAGTTTTTCTC
This sequence comes from uncultured Anaerolineales bacterium, assembly GCA_964560795.1. GTDB lineage: Bacteria > Chloroflexota > Anaerolineae > Anaerolineales > UBA11858 > NIOZ-UU35. The sequence goes on from CAZLNX010000178.1 coordinate 10,304, forward strand.
CTGTTAAAATTGTAATATTATGCATAACAGAATATATTTTACATATATATTCGAAATCACGAATATATCCATTGTCCTTTATTTTTGCGATAACTATCACAAAGATGTTAATCTGAACTTTGACTTGTGTAATCTGATGCCATCCGTCACTTTACAACCCCAAATATTCGGTGGTAATCTAAATGCAATCCTGGCAACCCTCTTGGAGGTTCGATGCGTACTCCCCTTTTCTGGTTATTATCCATTTTTGCCATCCTGACTCTTTCCGCTTGCGGATCGGAACAAGCTGCTCAAGCCGCCCCATATGTGGATTTAAATAGCCTTGAGCCGCTGCCAGCCCCGTTGGAACAAGAGATCATTCCACTTAGAGTGGCAGTTGCAGCGGTTATCTCGCCTCAAGGATCTGCCGAAAGCTATGCCCCCTTGCTTGATTACATCAGCGAGGAACTGGGACGCCCAGTTGAGCGCATCCAGCGGCGCACGTACATGGAAGTCAATGAATTAGTACGTACTGGTGAGGTGGATCTGGCTTTTGTGTGTACCAGCTCATATCTGGTGGGTGAACGACAATTCGGAATGCAGTTACTCTCTGCACCAATGGTTAATGGAGAAAAAGTATATTATGCTGCCCTTATCGTGCCAGCGGGCAGTTCATCCCAAGATATAGATGACTTGCGCGGTCAAGTATTTGCCTTCACTGATCCAATTTCTTTCACCGGACGCATGTACCCAACATATTTGTTGCAGGAAGCAGGCGAAACGCCTGAAAATTTCTTCGAGCGTACCTTCTTCACCTACAGCCATGATGATGCAATTTATGCAGTTGCTAACGGCATTGCCGATGGCGCTTCGGTGGATAAATTGGTGTTGGATTTTGCCATCAAGCGCGATCCAGATCTGGAAAATAAAATCCAGATCTTACATATTTCACCCCCGTTTGGGATCCCTCCTGTTGTTGTAGGCCCACAAATACGCCCCCAGTTGTTTGCTGCTCTTCAAGATATATTGCATTCAATGCACCTAAATCCAGATGGCCAAGCTGCATTGGATGCCTTGGATTATGATCGTTTTGTTCCCATTGCAGATAGCGATTATGATACTGCCAAAACTATTGAAAATACCGTGAAGTGCTGTATCCCGACAGAACCATGAAAACCACATTCATCCAACGTATGCTAGAACGGTTTTGGGAACTGGCTGGTGCGGTCAGCGTACGCACCAAGATTTTTGGCATTGTGCTGGGGAGCACATTGCTACTCAGCCTGGGATTTGTGGTACAAACCCGGCTAACTCTCCAGGGGACCCTGATACAGAAATCTCAGGAACAGGGTGTCTCTATTGCTCAAGATCTGGCTTCTCGTTCCACAGATTTAATATTAATAAATGATTTGTATGCTTTACATCAACTTTTAGAAGAGGCAACCAATAGTTTCAGTGATTTGCGCTATGCTTTTGTTGTTGATTCAGATGGATATGTTCTTGCCCACACCTTTGGTGATGGCTTCCCAATTGAACTGTTGGAAATTAATTCTGCAGCAACTGACACCCATCATAATCTTCTAGAAATAAATACTGGTGAAGGCATCATCTGGGATGTGGCAGAGCCCGTCTTCGGCGGTGATGCCGGGACTGTTCGGGTTGGAATCTCAAGTTTAAGCATGCAAGAAACCCTCGCTAGATTATCAACCCAGTTGGGGGTGACTGTTCTTGGCGTCTTGGGTATCAGCCTGTTAGCAGCTACCCTGCTA
>CAZLNX010000179.1:0-12013 GCA_964560795.1 uncultured Anaerolineales bacterium
TCGCATCAAATTGCACAAGCTTTACCCGTCAATTCATGTTTGCTAAACTACTAGTACGGAAAAATAAACCACGAAGGTGCATTTTGTAAGACAGCGCTATGAGCAACCTGAGTTGAGTGAAAAATAATTTGTTGTACCGTTAGAATGGGATCAGGCTGCCGCCCAACTCAGTTTTTAGCGAACGGGGCTGAACCCGTATCAGCGATGCGATATTATTGAGAATATCTGCGTAAGTCGGTAGTAACCCCCGCATCAGATGCTCTCGTAAGGCGAATAAATTTGTCTGTCCCGCTGTAATTGCGTATCATCGGAAAATTCCCCCAATGCGCCAGCTACAATCGTTTTCACTAAACGGGGTTAGAATTTTCAGCGTAGACAGTCTTTACATCCAGGATTTCAGGCAAGCATTTTGTGAATGCATCCACCAGCATGGGATCAAAGTGCTCCCCGCTCTCTCGTGTAATCAGGTCGACTGTCTTGTCAACAGGCCAGGCTTCTTTATAGGGCCGCTCACTGGTCAGGGCATCGAAGACATCTGCGATAGCAACAATGCGACTCTCGAGGGGAATATCTTCGCCACTCAATCCCTGGTGGTAGCCTTTACCATTCCATTTCTCATGGTGGGTGATGGCGATCGTTCGTGCCATCTGCAATAACTCGGATGTTTGGTCGCCCATGATATCACCCCCCATCGAAGTGTGCTGCTGCATTAAATCCCACTCATCATCATCCAATTTACCTGGTTTTCGCAAAACGTTGTCAGGGATGCCGATTTTCCCTATATCGTGCATCGGAGCGGCATTAAATAGGAGTTCGGCATGTTCGTTGCTCAATCCTGCAGAGAGGGCAATCAATTTGGAATAGTAGCTCATGCGCACGACATGAAGACCAGTTTCGTTATCCTTGAATTCCGCGGCGCGCCCCAGGCGTCGGATGATCTCTAGTCGAGTAGCATTAAGCTCAGCAGTACGTTCACCAACTTTCTTATCTAGCATTCGATTTTGATTGAAAAGCTCGAGTTGAGTACGCACGCGGGCTTTTACAATGGGAGGGCTGACAGGTTTGGTTATGTAATCCACTGCCCCCACTTCAAAACCTTTCATCTCATCTTCGACCTCCCCCATAGCCGTGACAAATATGACTGGGATGGTACGGGAAGAAATGTCCGATTTCAATCGCTGGCAAACTTCATATCCATCCATTTCCGGCATCATAATGTCTAACAGGACGATATCGGGTGGATTTTCGGCAATCGCTGCAAGCGCTTCGGTACCACTATTGGCAGCACAAACAATATACTCATCTTCCAGAATACCGGCTAAAACATCAATATTTGTACTAATGTCATCCACAACCAGGACTGTATATTTTTGCTCTCCATCAGGTCTGCCTGCTGATCGCTCGGATAAACGAGAATCATCGGGCGAAAGCCAACGGTCGGCAGCAGCACGGATTTCTTCGGCACGAAACGGCTTGGATATGAAGTCTACTGCGCCCAAATCCAAACCTTTCTGTATTTCTGACGCCTCCGAAAGTGCGGAGAGAAAAATAATGGGAATGCCAGCAGTCATCGGATTGGCCTTCAATCGCCGACAGACTTCGTACCCATCCATATCAGGCATCATAATATCAAGGAATATCAGGTCTGGCATTTCTTCATCAACAGCATCTAATGCATCCTGTCCGCTTAAGGCCACGGCGACATCATAAGAACCCTCTAACATTGTCACCAGGATATCAATATTTGTAGCTACATCGTCGACAACTAATATTGTCTTTTCTGCTGAGGATTCCATATAATGCTCCATCTATTTAGTTTTTTCTTGCATTGAGGCCAATATCCCCAACGCCTGCTTAAATTTATATTTTTTGATCAAGCTTTCCATTTCGGCAATCCATCCAGACCATGAATTCGAGCCATCAAGTTTCTTTATTTCGGCAATAACTCTTTTGCTCTGAATTGGTTTGCGTTTTCGAATGTGGGGTTCAAGTTCGGCTAGCAAAATCTGGAATTTAGGTAAATCTGGTTGCGCAAGTTGGTCATCGAGCTCGTTATTCAGGTTTGAATCAGATTCAGATTTGGCTAAAAATTCACCCAAGGAATTATGCACAACCATAAAAGCTTGATTGAAATCATCAACGGAAATTTCGTTCCCATCGTCGATTATTGATTTCTCAAGCTGGTCTGCAGCGGCGTGGAGTTCTTCGGCACCGACGTTCCCAGCTACGCCCTTGATCGCGTGAACAAGATGGCGGGCAGCCTCTTTCTCATTAGTTTCCAATGCTTCAGTAATTCGAGTCGTCACGTCGGAAAAATCACTGTAAAACTTGTATAGGATCTCGCAATACAACTCATGATTTCCATTGACCCGATTTAACCCAGAATCGGTCTTTATTCCTTTCAATCCGCGAAAAGGGTGTTCGTGCTCATCCGCTTGTTTCTCAGCAGTGTCCCTACGACGAGTGCCAACCCATTTGATTAACGCGGCGATAAGCTCACCTGGATTTATAGGCTTGGTAATATGATCACACATGCCGGCTTGAAGACTTTTCTCACGATCCCCCGCCATCGCATGAGCCGTCATGGCTATTACTGGAAGATCATTAAAGGAATCATTTTCGCGAATTGCTTTTGTAGCCTGGTAACCATCCATACCAGGCATTTGAACATCCATTAACACTGCGTTATATTCTTTCTCGAATATTTTTTGCAGCGCTTCTTCACCGCTGCTGGCAACATCTATTTCGATACCTGTCGGTGCTAACAAACCCGCAACAATTTCCTGGTTAATTTCGATATCTTCTACCAAGAGAATATTGGCACCTTTGAGAATTTCTGTATCTTCGGGGTTCCACTTAACTGCCTTCTTTGCGATAGTCTCTTCAGGTATATCTTTTCTCAAAAGCTGCATGATTACATCAAATAGTGTTGATTGACTAATCGGCTTGACCAAAAACCCTTCGATACCAATATCTTCGGCTTGAACCAAAACATCTTCACGCCCAAAGGCAGTTATCATGACAATCGAAGGAGTAGCATACCGCTCAGGGCTATCCTTTATTTGCCGGGCGACTTCCAGGCCATCCAGTCCCGGCATCTCCCAATCAATGAACACTAAACTAAATGGATTTTCGTCGGCAGATTCTTCGAGTTCCTTCAGACAACTCTCCCCCGATTCGGTAGCATCAACAAAAAGGAAGATAGTTTCAAGGTAATTTAGCAATGTTTCTCGCGCCGTTGGGTTGTCATCAACTACCAACACCCTCAACGTATGCAATTCTGCATCGGCAATGATTGATCTCCCAGATATTCTCTCGCTAGACCGTTCAAACACTACTGTAAAAATAAACTCACTTCCAACACCAGGTTCACTCTCTACCCATATTTCGCCCCCCAGCATCTCTACCAATTGCTTGCTGATCACCAAGCCAAGCCCCGTACCACCATATTTGCGCGTGATGGATGTATCAGCCTGAGAGAAGGCATGGAAGAGTCGTGACTGCTGCTCAGCAGTAAGACCTACGCCTGTATCGCGTACCGAGAATTGCAGCGTTATCTGACCATCTTGCTCGCTTATCTTCTTTGTGGAAAAGACGATTTCCCCTTCTTCGGTGAATTTAACAGCATTACTGCCAAGGTTGACAAGTACCTGCTCCAAACGCAAGGGATCCCCCACCAATGCAGTGGGTACATCTGGATCCGTAGAGAAAATTATCTCGAAGTTCTTATCCTGCGCTTTGACGTTGATTAGTGTGGCCAAATTGTCAAGCACTTCATTTAGATTGAATGGAACAGACTCAATATCTAATTTTCCCGCTTCGATCTTCGAGAAATCCAGGATGTCATTGATAATACCTAACAAACTATGTGCAGAGGATTGAATCTTGCCCAGATAATCTTCCTGACGTGTTGAAAGCTCGGTCTGCAAAGCTAGGTGTGTCATCCCAAGGACCGCGTTCATGGGCGTGCGAATTTCATGACTCATATTGGCCAAAAACTCACCCTTTGCGTGTGTGGCATCCTCAGCCTTTTCCTTGGCCAAGACCAATTCACTTTCCATACGCTTGCGATCAGTGATATCTTCACGGATAGAGACGAAATGTGTAATTTCACCCTGGTCACTGAATATGGGGGATATAGAACCTAAATCCCAATACAGCTCACCATTCTTCTTGCGATTGCAAATCTCTCCAGACCAAACATCCCCTGAAGTAATAGTCCCCCATAGATCCTGATAAAAATCGTCTGGATGTTCATCAGATTGTAATATCTCAAAATTCTTCCCGACAATTTCATCAAATTGATAGCCTGTCATCTCACTGAATTTCGGGTTTATGTACTCAATATTTCTATCATGATCAGTGATCACTACAGATGCCGGGCTGTGTTCGATGGCTAGGGAAAATTTGGTCAACTCGGTTGTACGTAACTTGACTCTCTCTTCCAATTCAACGTTGAGTGCACGTACTTCTGCTTCTATTTGATTATGGGCAGTGATATCTCGGCTTATTCCGATCACGCCGATCACCTCGCCATCCGGACCTCGATACGGTGTTTTGACAGTTTCGAATAGAATTCGGCGGCCATCGGGAAACTCCTTCCAGTCTTCACCCTTGATCGCGTTTCCCAATTCTATGACTTCTTCATCGTCCTGACGATATTTTTCCGCGATTTCCTCTGGATATAAGTCGTAATCGGTTTTGCCAACTAATTCTTTCTTATGCCAACCAAACACTTCATACGCCCGATTGCAATTCAAATACACCCCCTGGCGGTCTTTCACATAGATGACGTCTGGGACAGAATCTAACAACGATCGCAGAAAAGCGTGCTCATGAGCCAGTTTTTTTTGTGCGCGTACCCGATTGGTAATATCTCGGATCACCCCCTGAATAACTAAGGCCCCATACATCTCTGTTGGACCCAACAGCACCTCAGCGGGGAATTTCGTACCATCTTGGCGTTGGAACTCCCAATCGAAGTGGATACCGTCCCCTATGTAAGCCTTATTAATATAAGCATCCGATAATTGCCAAGAACCCTGACCATCTGGCTGCGACGGCGGAGATACATCGGCCATGTGCAACTGGGTAAAATCTGATTTGGCCATAAAACCAAACATATCCAAAGTTGCCTGGTTGCAGTCGATAAACCCTTCCGCAGTACTTAGGACAATAGCATCTCGAGAAGAATTATACAGGTTGCGGAATTTCAATTCGCTTTCAACCAAATCAGATTCTTTCTTTCGGATCCCTTCGATCATATGACTAAAGGAACTTGCCAGAGAGCCAATTTCACCGTCCAATCCGGTATCGATTTTGTGTTTCAAATCCCCAGTTTTTGCGATATGCTGAGTGGTCTCACTCAGATTCTTAATCGGCTTGATTACAAATAAATCCAGTCCAACCAGGGTCAACACACTAAGCAAAGCAAGCGCAAATACCAATCCCAACAATGGGGACAAGACAGAACTTAGTATCTGCCGATTGATAACACTGCTGGGAATTAGGGCTAAGATTTTCCAACTCAGATCGGGCGAGTTGTGCACAAAATAATACGTATCCCTTATTTTGATTACATCTTCGCTTTCCCCCATTGAGTCAGCGATCTTATCTCCATAGACTGTACGCAGATTGCTAAAGAGCAAATTCTCATCCCTGCTCGCCAAAATGCTGCCAGCCTCGTCCGTTAGCAGCAATTGTCCCCCATGTCCAACATCGAAGTCAGAAATATAATCAGTCAGATTGGCAAGGGTAATATCTGCGCCTACCACGCCATATACCTGCCCACTCTCATCCAGGAGTGCAGTCACGACACCAATATTTACATCCGAGGTAGTCACAGATTGATATGATTCGGTCCTAACAACCTCGCCTGGGTTTTCTGCGGCAAGTGTATACCAGGGCCTTTCTCGAGGGTCATATTGCGTGGGTATGGACCTGGGATGAGACCGTACAAAACTGCCGTTCTCACGCCCCATATAAACGGAATTGACATACGAATGGGAAATGCGATAAGCGTTTAGAACATCGATAATGCCTCGTTCTATGTCCCCAATATTGTATTTAAATGTTTCCTCGTTGGCATCGAGAAATGATGTAAATTCCCCATCGTCTCTCGAGCGAACAAGTTCATTTTCCGAAAGTGCGCGCACATCGCTCTCTACTTCGGTCATGAAGTTTGAAAGGGTAAAATCCAGGTACGTTAATTGTCGCTCTACATCCGATGCAATCAAATCAAAGCGATCCCCCCTAAGTTTCGACCAAAGTATTCCACCCACCAAGATTAGAATCAAAATTCCAATCCCAGCATACAAAATCAACACTTTTTTCCTGAGAGTCATACCGCATGCTCCAGATAAGGAATTCCCTTAGAATAATCCATCTCGATAAACCAATGAGAAATCTTAAGTGACTCATCCCGTAAGAAATCATAATTTGTGTCATTGCGAACCCTGGCGCCAAGGGCGGGCCTGCGGCCATGACAGAAAATTAAAGAGCTTTCCGGAATGCAATTAGGCTAAATTAACCTTACAATACTACACTTTAGAGTCAATAGTATTTTGGTCATCTATTGAGGGCGGAGTAGTTGATGCAAATAAGATCAAATGAAATTTCCGCAGGAACAGCCGACATCCCCTACAATAACAGTCAAGTCAGCTGATAAAAAATATTGGTGGTGGTCTATTTGTAAGTGATAAGACATCTATTGTCACCCTGAGACGAAGTCGAAGGGTCTAGCGAAGCGCTATTCTCTCTTAGCCGAATTTCTTTCGCTTCGCTAGATGCTTCGGCCTACGGCCTCAGCATGACACGGTCACTTACTTCGCAACCACTACCAAAATATTTTCTCCCCATCCAAACAACTAGATTTCAAAGCTGTTAGGCATACCGCTCTGAATACAAATCTTTATCATAGGGTGCCTTTCGGTTGGGACAGCCATCCATAGGACACAATTCGCAATTGGTATAGTTTTTCTCATTCTCGAAACGGATTCCTGAAACCGATTGATTGGGGATCATCAACATACTCTCCATGAGCTTCACACCAATTGCTTGTTCGGGATCACCTAACAAGGCAAAGAGCGGAATCTGTTCATTAATCGACCAGTCTTCAAGTGACCCGGGATTCATCGTGCTTGAATTTCCCAAATTGTATGTCTCTGATAAATGACTGATCACAAACTCGATTGCGCGATATAGTGCTACAGCATTGACCATCTCAGCATAGTATTGCATCAAGGGATCATCAAATGACATCTTCCAATCGTAAAGCTCAGTGCCGCATGTAACTACATATGGAAACGCACGGTGAATGCTGCTTAGGTTGACATGCAGAATCCGGCTGGAAAAGACACGAGCATCAATCAAAACTTGATCATCACCTTGAAGTTCCACCTGGGAAACTTTGTAGATAGCCTTAGGCTTGGCTATGTGGCGGGCTTCATCCAACAACGCTCTAAAATCAAGAGCGCTGCGGCTATCCGGCCGCAATTTGACGATCTCAGCGGCTTCTTCAAAATTGGGTTCAAATGGGATTTTGTCTAAAATAATCGTTTTCATAGTATTTGTTCAGTGCCTGCCTGCGAAGTGTGAGTTCTTGTTGAAATGCTACAATAGGGCAATTATAAGATATTCTCACCTTCAAACAAAATGCCAAACATCAATCCAAAATCACCGCTTCTAAAAGCTCTTCGACTTCGCTGGGCCGTTTACCTACTTTCCAGCTACGCTGTCATCGCGTCCATTTGTCTTCTTCTTCTCAATATCAAAGGTACAACATATGCCTTGCAGTGGACAATACAAGCTTTCGTCGTTATGAGCTTCCAACTGTTCAGCTTGTGGCACATCCTGCCCCAGAATCACCGTCAGGACGAACAGCTCATACTCCCCGAGTTTGGACCGGGCAACATCATGACCTTGCTTCGTGGAACACTCATCGCCATGCTTAGTGGTTTCTTACTGATGGATCAACTACCAGGAATCTGGGCCTGGCTCCCTGCGGCCTGCTACATCCTTTCTGACATTACCGACTTCCTTGATGGTTATCTGGCTCGCGTCAGCAACACGGTCACACGGCTGGGCGAAACCCTGGATATGAACCTCGATGCCCTGGGAGTCCTCGTAGTCACGCTGCTGGCCTTTCAGTATGGCACCGTCCCCTGGTGGTATCTGCCTTTTGGTTTTGCCCGCTACCTTTTCCTACTGGGCCTGCACTTTCACCAGCGCGCCGGGCGACCCGTGCACCCGCTCAAGCCCAGTAACACCCGCCGACTCTTTGCCGGCTTACAGATGGGCTTCATAACAGTGATGCTCTTTCCCGTTGTCGGTCCACCGGGCACCACATTTGCGGCCACCCTGTTCCTGATCCCCTTCCTGAGCATGTTCGTCATCGACTATCTGCAAGTCACGGGGCACGATCCCAGAAGGGGTTCGGAGAAATTCGCTTTTTGGGCCGATTGGAATATCACTCCTTTGAAAACTTTGCTGCTCGAGTGGGCTCCGCTGATCCTTCGGGGGTTGATCGTGCTCATTTACGGGAACCACGCGCGGGCGTTGGGCCTGAACATCCTGCCCAATGGCAGTACTACCCCCGAAGATGCGCGCCCAATTTTCTTTCTACTCTCCGTGGTCTTCATGCTGGTTTTTGCGCTAGGGATCCTGGGTAGAACGTCCGCCATCCTGGGGTTAATCAGCACTGGCGTCCAATTACAGTGGCTGGAATTCAGCCTGGATTACTGGCTGCTAGTTTTCGCGCTGATCTATATCCTGTTTGTAGGCAACGGCAAATTTGCCTTGTGGAACCCCGAAGAATGGCTGATCACCAACCGGGCTGGGCAAAGGAACACTTGATGGTCTGGCTACAACGGTCATGGAAAGTACTGGCCTGGGTCATCGCCCTGGTGCTAGTCGGCTACGTTTTTGTCATCACGCCCTTCAGCGACATCGCCAGGGTTCTGGGCAAATTGAGCATTATCCAAATTGCATTGCTCGCATGCCTAAACCTGGGCATTATCTTCGTGTTTGGTCTGCGCTGGTGGTGGCTGTTGAGAACCCAAGGATTTCGCATTCCATACCTGGCCATCGTGCGCTACCGATTGGCCGCATTTGGGGTTAGTTATTTCACCCCCGGGCCGCAGTTCGGCGGCGAACCGCTGCAAATCTATTATTTGCGAAAAAACCATCAATTGCCCACAGCAGATGCGTTGGCCTCGCTCAGCCTGGATAAGCTACTCGAGCTAATCGCCAATTTCACATTTCTGGCAATCGGCATGGTCTTCATTTCCGCAGGTGGATACCTGAACATCAACGAGAATGTATCATTGCTGCTGCTCATTTCCATTTTGGCTGCGCTCCCCTGGAGTTATCTTTTCGTCTTGTACTTTGGGGGCAGGCCGATCACCCGGTTGAGCAAATCCCTGGCCGCGTCCAAACCACAGTATTCAAGAATTCGGGCTATCCATCGCACCATCATAGAGTCTGAAGCACAGATCGCCAACTATTGTCGATCCAACACCATCGACATGGCTGGCCTGATGCTTTTATCAGGCGTTGTCTGGGTTGCCCTGGTTTTCGAGTATTGGCTGGCGCTACATTTTCTAGGCGCCGCCTTGAGTTTGGGGTATACGCTGGTTTTCATCACCGCGGCCAGACTTGCCTTTCTGACCCCCTTACCTGGCGGACTTGGCTCCCTGGAAATCAGTCAGGTTTTGGCCGCCGCCGCATTAGGGATAGGAGCTGAAATTGGCGCCAGTATTGGGCTGATCATTCGCATTCGAGATATTGCTTTCGGTGTAGCCGGCCTGCTGTGGGGCGGCATCCTGACACGTAGATTTTAAGATGCGAGGTGGGTGCATCTCTAAGATACACTTACCTGAGTGAATCAATTATAATTCCCAGCGGAGGAACGATGAGATGAGTATAAAAGAATTAGTGGTAACAGAGGCCGTCAGCACTCGCATTCCCACAGGCTGGGGAGAATTTCAACTTTGCCTGTATAAAAACAATCACGACGAAAAGGAACATCTGGCTTTCATCTTCGGTGAGATTCAGGGCCAAGAAGATGTGTTGGCACGTGTGCACTCAGAATGCTTCACTGGCGATGTCTTGGGATCCAATCGCTGCGATTGTGGCGATCAGCTTGAATACGCGCTATGCAAAATTGCTAACCACGGCAGCGGCGCACTTATATACCTACGGCAGGAGGGACGGGGTATCGGTTTGCTGGAAAAATTGCGTGCGTATAATTTGCAAGACCAGGGACTCGACACTGTAGAAGCCAATTTAGCCCTGGGCCATCAAGCAGACTTGCGTGACTACTCCATCGCGGCTGCCATTCTGGACAATTTGGGAGTGCGCTCGATTCAGCTTCTGACCAATAATCCCGCTAAGATTGAAGGTTTAAACAAGCACGGGGTTACCGTCACCGAACGTGTCAGCATCGAGCCTACTGTCAACATCGAGAACCTCGAATACCTGCGCACTAAAGTAGACCGCATGGACCACCTGCTCAGCATTCCCAATAAAATTAGCGAAAACCAATCGGCCAAAAATGCAGGCTGTTAAAGATTTCATCTCTCAGGTTGAAGGCGAGCTTGGTAGCAGAGATCGACCTTTGGTATCGCTGACCTACGCCCAAAGCCTTGATGGCAGCATTGCGCGTAGGCGGGGGGAACAATTGCTTTTGAGCGGCCCAGCATCGATGAAAATCACGCACCAATTGCGCGCCTGGCACGATGGAATCCTGGTCGGAATCGGCACGGTCTTATCGGACAACCCTCGGCTAACCGTTCGGCACGTTGATGGAGAAAATCCCCAAGCCATCATTCTCGATTCTAAAGCACGACTGCCAAAAGATGCCAATACAATCAACAAGCCCAATAAGCCCTGGCTTTTTGTTTCCACTGCAGCAAAGAGTTTACATCAAACTGATCTCAAGAAATTGGGCTGCACAATTTATCAATGTACTCAAACAAAAGATGGCTTTCTCGATCTTGGGGAGATCTTGCACACTTTATATGCCCGAGGCATCAAGCGTCTGATGGTCGAAGGGGGCGCATCAGTAATTCAAAGCTTTCTGTCGGAAGGTTTAGCCGATTTAGCGATCCTGACGGTAGCTCCAATCTTCGTGGGCGGATTGAAAGCCGTCGAAAATCTCATTGCTAAGCCTGAGAAAGATCCCCTGTTCCCCAAGCTTTCGCCCGTTTTCTCCCAACAAGTCGGTGAAAACGTTATGGTCTGGGGACAGTTTTTAAAAGATGATTAGCTCGGGTTGGCATCAATTTTTGTACAATGGGAGTATGTGAACAAAATAAAAATCTATGGCTAAGTTGAAGCTTGATCTCCATGATATATATAATCGTGGAGAAAAAATAGAAAATGAACTAAATAGAGTAATTCAAGAAGCTGTTGAAAAACGCATTAAGCTTGTGGAAATTATTCCTGGAAAGGGAAGCGGGCAATTGAAGAAACGCGTTTTACGTTTTTTGAATCAGAAGCATATTCGTAGTTTGTATCATCGCGTGGAGAAAGATGGTAAAAACTTTGGAAGAATATTTGTTCATTTTCGTCATTAGTCACTCTCTACTGAGAAAAGTGCGTCGTAAAGAGTTAAGAAACCTGATAAGCTACGCGCTGGTTGAAGCCAAATGCATCAGGAGATCATCACAATAGAGGAATAAATCAATCATAATGAGCAAGATAAAACGAGTAGATATCAAAATCGGGAGCCGAGTTAGGATAGTATTGAAACGGGATCAAAGAACAGGCAAACTAACTGAGGGAATTGTTAGAGACATTTTGACAAAATCTACTACACATCCACACGGAATCAAGGTTCGCTTAGAAGATGGTCAAGTAGGCAGAGTTAAAGAATTGATGGAGAACTAGAATTTATTTCATTGCTGCGGCCCGACCCCGCTCACAAGCGGCCCGTTAGCCAGCTAGTTGAAGATGATAATGAAGTAATTGAAACTTATCAAAAGTGAATAGATCGTGCATCATGGTTGTGAAC
>CAZLNX010000180.1:0-11957 GCA_964560795.1 uncultured Anaerolineales bacterium
AAGTCTACCCGACTATCCGTTTCTCACAAAACCTATTTTTGATCAGTATAAGCCCACAAGCCGCCCACCAGCCCAGAGATGAAGGCTGCAATCCAGAAGGCGGTAATTTTGTGCAGGGTAGTGTTGATGCCGCGCATCTCCGCACCTATTTCGTCTTCACGTATGGCAACAAGACTGCCCCCGAATTCTGTGCGCCGGATCCACCATATCAGCATGACGACCAGCGCCGCCAGGAGGAAGGTAACATAGTAGAAGAGCGGACGGTTGAGGTAGGGAGGCAAGGTCAAGCCCTCACCGCCGCCGGTGAGCGGTTTGGCAACGCGCACAATCTCGCGCATGGCCACAAAGGTTCCCAGCATGGCAATTGAAAAATACGGCCCCTTGAGGCGCAGCGTGGCCGAGCCAATAAGGATGGCGAAAATCGCCGCCATAACGCCCCCGACTACCAGCGAGGGCCAAAAATCCCACTCGGTTAGCTGGGCAGGCCACAGATGCCATTCGGGAACGCCCATCAGGATTCCGACGACGAAGGCGCCGATGCCAAAGAAAACCGCATGGCCGAAATCTATATAACCGGTAAAACCCCCCGTCAGGTTCCAGGCGCTGGCGAGTATGATCAGCATAAACATCTGCGTGAAGGAAAAGAGCAAAGAATTGGTCACCAGTTTTTTATCAGGTAAGTTGTTGCAGACCGACTCGGGCATTTACTCTATGAACGCGGGGGCATCTTTGCACCATTCATGTCCCAGGCGTGGGAGCGGGAGCAGGCACAGAGACAGCATGAGTAGAATAAGTGCCCACTTTCCCAGTTTGTGGCGTTGCCAGAGGAGAGCAAGTTTTTCCATGGCTAATGCACCTCCTGCTGGGCTTTAAGCCCGCCAAATAATCCCTGGGGACGGGTTACAAGTACCACAACGAGCAACACGAAGGAGGCTACGACTCCCAAATTTGTGCCGATGCCAGGGACATAGGTGGCGATAAACAGTTCTACTAACCCGAGTACAAGGCCCCCCAACAACGCGCCTGGGATGTTGCCCAACCCGGACATGGCAGTGATGGCAAAGGCTTTAAGGGTAAACGGTGACCCCATGAAGGGATATACGGGATTTATGGAACTCACCAACGCGCCGGACGCGCCCGTAAGGGCAATGCAGATACCAAAGGTTAGCGCGTAGACCGATTGAATCTCAATCCCGACCATGCGCGCGGCATCTTTGTTTTGCGCGGCCGCGCGGATGCTCTTGCCCATCCGGGTGCGCTGCAAGAAGAGCTGCAGTCCGCCCATGATTATGAGCGCGGTGAGTATGATATACGTTTTGGTAACAGGGATGGTTACGTTGCCCACTTTCCAAAAGCCGCTCAAAGCGCTGTGGGTGATGCGCGGGTCGGCGCCAAACTGCAATTTGACAAGGTTAGACATGATAATGCCCAGCCCAAAAGTAACCAGCAGTGCAATCAGATGAGGCCGTTCAACAATACGGTTGATCAGGACGCGCTGCAGAAAATATCCTAATATGAACATAATCGGCATGACGACAATGATCGCAGCGAACGGTTCCCAACCGTAGAATTTGTTGAGGATCCAGGTGATATACGCACCGAGCATTAAGAACTCGCCGTGCGCCAGGTTGATTACGCCCATCACGCCCCAAATTACCGAGAAACCGAGCATCATGACGGCATAGAAACCGCCTAGCATAACGCCGTTAATGAGGGCCTGGAGGAATTGATCCATAAAATTGTCCTTGCCAAAAAGAAGGACTTACGCTCTGTCGGACGAGAAAGCACCGAGAATAGGGGGGTGTGGAGTGCGCAAGTCACAGGTTTCTCTCTTCTGGAGAAACCTGTAATTGAGGGCTGGCTAAATTCTACCGTTCTTCCCAAGTGGGCATTGGGTAGCGCAGGTCGGCGACAGCGGCTTCGGCGGGAGCCACGATGACGAATGCGCCATCCTGGATTTGGCCGGCGGCCATCGGTTTTGCGGTGTTCTTGCCAGTCTCGTCGAAGGCAATCGGGCCGTAGAAGGTTACGATGTCCAGCGTATTGAGCGCGTCGCGGACGGCATCCATATCAATGGCGTCAGCGGCCTCAATGGCAGCTTGCAGCGCCAACCCAACAGCGGTGGACTCAGCAGCCTGGTATGTGGGAGGGGCATCCCAGCGGGAAATATAGCGTTCGTTGTAATCGCTAGGTGTTCCCATATACATACCTTCCCAACTCATTGATGCTTCCCACTGCGTTGGGCCAATGACGTAATCAGCGGCGGTGCCAACTTCTTCAACCAGTTTGGGGTTGCTGGGACCTACGGTGATGATCATAGCCTGCGGGCTAAAGCCCAATTCCTGTGAAGCACGGATGAAGAGTAGCGCGTCATTGAAGTGACCGCCGCCCACGAATACATCTGGCTCCAGGTCGCGGAATTTGGTGATGATAGCCGATACGTCGGCAACATCTTTGGGATACGTTTCAACAGCCAGGATTTCCAGGCCATATTCTTCCGCCCAGTGCTGCGCGCCTTCCATCACGGATGTGGGGAACGCAGTATCTTCGTAGGCCACTACAACGGTCTTGGCACCCTGATCGGCGACTGCTTTCAATGCCGACTGGGTGTAGTTGCCTGCCGGGGTGAGTACGCCGAAGATATTTTTGAAGCCGCGCTCAAAGATACTCTCAGACGCGCCGTTACCTTCCACCATGATCATCTCGTATTTCTCAGAGATGGCGCTGGTGGCCTTGGTCAGACCGCTGGAGTACGGACCGAAGAGGAAGTCCACTTCATCTTCGGTGATCAACTTTTCGGTCAGGTTGGCAGCGGTGTCGGGATCGCCCTCATCGTCGTACATAACGAGATCAACAAAGTAGCATAAATCGTCGACTTTGATGCCGCCGTATTCATCATTGACCCATTCCTGCCATACGATATAGCCCTGGCGGGTATCTTGCCCTTCTCGGGCATATTTGCCTGTTTCGCTGACGGCTGCGCCAATTGTCAGCGTTTCGCAGATCGGGGCGGCTTCTTCAGTAGCAAGCTCTTCAGCGGGAGCTTCAGCAGGTGTCGGTTGGCAAGCAGCTAAGAAGAGAGTGAAAAATAACAGCAAGGAAATTATAAAAACGATCGAGCGCTTCATGGATACCTCCAAAACATATCTGTAAACTTTAACGAATGGGGTTGGTTCACCGAATTCAACAGGATCTAACTTCCAAACACCTCCTTTATGCACTAAGCGCATGGTACTTGAGAATTTCAGAAAATGAATCTTGGAGATAAACTACTCTATTGTCGTAAATGAGATCTGCAAAGAAAAAATAAAAATAGGGGAATGATTCTAAAAACCCCATAAAAGTGCCTTATTTCACGCTGCCTGATATATAAGTGGAGAGGATATAGCCCGGCAGTTTCCTCGTAGAGAATATGGCGAATTTCGCATTCTTTTAGTCGCGTACAGTCTGGATTGGCGACTCGAAACGATAGCCAATCCCGCGTTCCGTCAATAAATATTCCGGTTTGGATGGGTCTTGTTCGATTTTAGCTCGCAGATGACCGACATATACGCGCAGGTATTCGGTCTCTTCACCATACTCTGGCCCCCAGACATTTTTGAGAATGGCTTGATGAGGTAATACCTTGCCAGCATAGTCCATCAAGTAAACGAGCAGATTGAATTCGGTGGGAGTCAGTTTGATTTCTTCCCCTCGGACTCTAATTTCATGTCTCTCAAGATCAACGATTATCTCGCCGTGGATAAGCTTGCCTTGACGCGTTGGCGGCTCCGTCCAATGTGACCGCCTGAGCACGGCTTTGACTCTGGCAAGGAGTTCACCGACACCAAAGGGTTTGGTCAGGTAATCGTCAGCACCTAAATCAAATGCTTTGATTTTGTCGCTTTCTTCATCGAGGGCGGTCAATATAATGATCGGCACCATGGATCGCTGACGGATGCATCTTGTGGTTTCGAGCCCATCCATGCGCGGCATCATCAGATCTAAGATAACCAGATCAACGTTATTGGTCGTGAAGATTGCTAAGGCTTCTAACCCATTCGATGCATTGAGCACATCGTAGCCGCGCACTTCCAGGTTGCGGCGTACAAAATCACGCAAGGTTTTTTCATCATCAACAACTAAAACAAGTGGATTTACCATATGACTTATTCTTCGCTCTCATAAGGGTCGGTATACTGGGGCAATGTGAAGGCGAAGCAAGCGCCAGTTTTGCGATGCTCTATCCAGATTTCGCCACCATGGGCCTGGACGAAGCCTTTACTTATTGCAAGTCCCAAACCAGCCCCTGATGTTTTACGCGATAGCCCATTGTCAATTCGGTAGAAGCTATCAAAGATGCGTTTCCCTTCTTCATCAGGAATCCCAGGGCCAGAGTCTGTAACTTTCACTGTAATATCTCCATTATCACAAGAAGCCTCGATAATAATTGGAGAAGAATCTCCTGAATATTTGGCTGCATTTTCAATTAGATTTCTCATCACCACTTCTATGCGTCGCCGGTCAACATGCAACGGTGGAAGGTCTTGGGGAATTGAAACCTGCAAGCGATCACCGGGTTGTGGGTTCGAACGCTTGGCAGCATTTTCGATGATCTTTTCTAGTTGACACGGCCGGCGTTCAACGGTCAAGTTACCAGCCTCGAGCCGGGATAAATCAAGCAACTCGTTGACCAGGATCGTCAGCCGGTCAGCCTCGTCCGAAATTATCGATAAAAATTCCTGTTGTGCTGCATTATCCCACTCAACATCATCAGCGAGCAATGTGGTGGCATATCCTTTAATAGACGCCAGGGGTGTACGCAGTTCGTGAGAAACGGTGGAGAGAAGGTTGGATTTCATGCGGTCCAGCTCGCGGTCAGCAGTGATGTCGTGGAGAAGTTGTCCCTGCCCGAAAGGCACTCCTTTGGCATCGGTAACCTTGAAGCTGTGTATCCGCAGCCAAAGGTTGCGACCCTGGTGGGGGATCAAAATTTCTGCTCCTTGATCGTCCTGGCTTTCAATTGCCATTTGGATGATCTCTCTTGTACTTGTTGGATCATCAGACTTTTGGATTAGCTGGTCGAGGATTTCATCCACGCTCGAACTTGTGATCTTACTCGGAGACAACCCTGTTAGTGTGCTGATGCGGCGATTAGCATAAACGATGTTGCCATCAGGCCCTTCGAGAATAAGACCATCATCGAGAGATTGAATCAAAGCTTCCAGACGGCGAGTTTGTTTTTGCAACTGCATATCGCTGCGAGCATACAGCGCGGCGTTCTCAATGGCCATTGCAGCGTGATTGCCGAAGTTGGAAAGCAGATCGATTTCTTGATCGGTAAATACGTGCGGCTCGGGGCGGAGAACGATCAGCGCTGAGGGAGGCGCATATTGGGTGTTGAGAGGGATGGCCAAGAGAGAGCGGTAGCCTTCTTCCCGGCCTTCGTCTCGTTGCTTCTCATCGCTGGTTTCGGTATCACTGACCTGTATAGGCTGCTCGCTTTGCAAAGCTTGGATCGTAACTGAGTGCGGCTCACTGGGGTCGATGGAAATTTGTTCGACGTACGAACTTGAGAGACCGCGACTAGCTTGGACACGGAAGACAGCGCGTTGTTCATCGAGGGCGACAATGGTGCTCATTCTTACGTCCAGAAGACGTTCTACCTGACGCAAGATCCGGTTGAGTACAGTTTGCGGGTCGAGAGTAGAAACCACCGCTGCGCTCGTTTCCAAAAGCGTGGATAATTCTTTGAGCCGCGCCTCGATATCCCGCTCCATGCCTTTCAGGCTGCGGGTCAAGTTGCCCACCTGATCAGGGCGATCAGCTAATTCGTCGAGAGTTTCACTTTGTTCTTTTGTGACTTTCTCATCTTCACCAATGATGCGGCTGTAGGCTGCCAAATTCCCCAGCGGCTGGATGATCATGCGGGACAAACCCACCCAGTAGGACAAACCTACAACAGCGAAGATAAGCAATACAAGCAAGATGCCTTGGAAGAATGTGCGCGGCGTCTCGAAGGCTTGTGCTGTTGGGCGGCTGACGATCACCCCCCATCCTGCACCCGATACGGGTACAAAGCTGTATAGCCGCTCAACGCCAAGTTCATCCATCCCAACGACAGTATCAACGCGCCCAAGAAGCAGCGGGTCGGTGATAAACGATAAGCTTTCGGGTAAGACGGTGAGTATCTTCTCGGGATTGGGGTGTGCTATTACCTGTCTGCTTCCATCAATAATGAGAAGCTTGAAACCTTCCTCGGGCTCATATTCCTGCGATATTTTCCCCAAAGTTTGACTGAGTGCTTCGAGTTTGATATTGGTAGCTACCACGCCTAAGAAATCCCCCGTAATATTCCAAAGAGGCATCACAGCCGTTGCCACTGGCTGTTGAGTCGTTGGGGAAATGCGTCCTTTTGAAATCAGCGGAATGCTGGTGATTTGGGCGCGCTGGAAATAATCTCGAAAGGAAAAATCGTTTCCAATAGTTGTACGGGGGCCTTCTGGATAATGGTAGACCATGAACCCCTGAGAGTTGAGCCGGTAAACCAGGTTGACATCGGGGCGAGCGCTCATAATAGTTTCAAACAGCTCGCCCATGGCGTGGTAGTCAGATTCTTTCACGGCTGAGTAAGTACCCAGTTCGCGAACCGCCCTCATTGCATTGCGCATGGTTTCGTCGGTCTCTTGGGCAATCGAGCGCGCCAGGGCTAAATCTGCAGCCTGGATGCTCTCCTCGAGTTGGTGTTGCGTATTGTCGGCGATTAGCAACGCAGCTATTGCCACCGGTCCTACAAAAAGGATATACAAAGCCATAAGTTTCAGTCCCAAATCTTGACGAAATGGGAGCTTATGAAACATTTTGCTGAGAAATCTTTTTGTAGCCTCCAACATCCAACCTCTATCTTCCAGCTTACGATCTCAAGCCTTTATCTCACTCTTTGCCGAACGCCTTCATAACCCTGACCATATGCTTGGCATGTTTTAGATACAAATCCAGGCGCATATTCTCATTTGGCGCGTGCGCTTGCGTACCCGGATACCCACATCCTGCCGTTGCTACGGGTTGGTTGAGCACATGTACAAAGGGATAGTTAGGCCCCGAGCCCCCAATCATAGGAACAATCTGCATGGGCATATCGTAGACATCTTCCGCAGTATCCACAACAAGGCTGATAAATGGATCATCAGGATCGGTTCGGCCTGCTGGCCCACCGCCAAGGAATTCGATCTTGACGTCAGAGAATCCCTGATCGTCCAGATGGGCGCGCAATTGTTCGATGACTTGCTTTGGGGTTTGCTTGGGAACCAGACGGAAGTCAACTTTTGCGGATGCTTTGGCTGGGAGCACGGTTTTCGAGCCTTCTCCCTGATACCCCGAGGTCAACCCGCAGATGGTACAGGTCGGCTTGAAAACTTCGGCCAGGCGCAGTTCTACACCACCCTCTAAGTCATTGAGAAAGGATTTGACACCATAGCGAGATTTGTACTCATCAGCCGGGTCAGGAAGGGCGGCCATATATTCGACATCTCGCTCGGTGTAGGATTCGACTGAGTCGTAAAACCCTGGGATGAGTATGCGTTCATTTTCATCTTTGAGTGTATTTAGCGCCCAGATCAACCGCCAGGCAGCATTGGGGAAGATTGATCCACCCAAGCCGGAATGCACATCTATGTCAGCGGTTTCAACAGAGAGTTCTACATAACAGATGCCTCTTAGCCCAACATATTGCATGGGTACTTCCTCGAAGTTGACTTGGCCGAACTCCCAAATACAGGCATCTGCAGCCAACAGTTCCTGATTTTTCTCGATGAAGTCAGGTAGATGCAC
Organism: uncultured Anaerolineales bacterium; assembly: GCA_964560795.1. Classification (GTDB taxonomy): domain Bacteria; phylum Chloroflexota; class Anaerolineae; order Anaerolineales; family UBA11858; genus NIOZ-UU35. The sequence goes on from CAZLNX010000180.1 coordinate 7,810, forward strand.
GCTGCCGATTTCCTCTTCTCCCTCGATAACGAATTTGATATTGCAAGGCAATTCGCCTTCTTCTGCGAGCAGGGCATCGATGGCAAAGAGACGGCTGGTGATATGGCCCTTGTCGTCGCTGACGCCGCGGGCGTAAAGTTTTCCATCACGCAGAGTTGGCTCGAAGGCAGGAGAATCCCACAACTCCAGGGGTTCTGCAGGCTGCACGTCATAGTGATTGTAGAAGAGCAGCGTTTTATCGGATCGTGCACCTTGGCGATCAGCAATCACAACGGGAGCACCACCTGTGGGCATGATTTGCGTATTGAAGCCTCGCTTTTCCAACATATCAGCGACCATTTGGGCACATTCTTCCATGCCTAAATTTTGGGCAGCGACGCTGGGCTGGGCAGCAAGCACCGAGAGTTCCTCGATGCTTTCATCGAGATGTTCATCTAGATATTTATCGAAGGGGGCGAATTCAGTCATTGTATCTCCTGTATCAGAAAAGTGATTATGCGTAAGGGAAATTTGTGATTTCTTATTCACCAAGGATCCAGGTCAGCGATTGCGCGCCTGCGTAGGCGAACAGAATCATCTTGATCGAAACACCAATAAGAACGGCTAGTAAGAATTTTGGCAAAGGCATCTTAAGAACCCCGGCGGCAACCCCGGCTACATCAAAGGTTGGGTTGGGGATGGCGGCTAAGACCAGGATCGCCCAGAAGCCATATCTGCCGACCCAATTTGTCAGGCGCTCGTACAGCTTGGCATTTTCGACAATGGCCTGGCCGCTGAATCCAGCTAAATAGCCTGATACTTCGCCAAGTGCTCCGCCTGCGCCCGCCGCCAGACCAACTAACAGCGGATTGAAGATTGCCCCCATCGCGAATACAACGGCAATGCCGGGGGCGGGTAAAAATACAGTTGCGTTGGTTAATAGAGCAATCAGAAAAATACCGGGATACCCATAGACGGCCAATTCTTCGGCTTTGTCTCGAACCGAGTAGACGAAAATAGTAATGGCGATGACGAGCAGCAAGGCCAGGATGCGCAAGACGGTTATGCTCGTTAATTTGTGTTTGCCAAGTTTCAATGCAATGCTCTCGATTGGGTCAACCGTTATCAGGTAGCAAGCTCTCGATGCGGGCGATGACCATCTCCAGGGCGACGGTGTTGAAGCCGCCTTCGGGGATGATCACATCGGCATAGCGCTTGGAAGGTTCTACGAACTCAAGGTGCATGGGGCGCACGGTTTCTGTATACTGTTTGATCACGTTTTGTGTTGTGCGGCCGCGTTCGGAAATGTCACGCTCCAGCCGACGGATGAGGCGAATATCAGGATCGGTGTCGACAAAGATTTTCACGTCGAAGAGTTTACGCAACTCCGGTTCGGCGAAAATCAGAATGCCTTCCACGATGATGACGGCCTTTGGTTGAACAGGAATGCTCTGGTCCGTGCGCGAATGGGTTTTGAAGTCGTAGATGGGTAACTCGATGGGCTGCCATTCTTTGAGGCTTTCGACATGCTCAATGATCAACGCTGTATCCAGCGAATGTGGATGATCAAAATTGATCTTGGCGCGTTGGACAACGGGTAGATCGCTCAGGTCTTTGTAATAAGCATCATGGGCAAGGAAAGCGATCTTTTGCTCACCAACCTTTTCGAGCACCACATTGGCAACGGTGGTTTTTCCTGATCCACTGCCGCCTGCAATTCCGATAACAATTGGGGTCGGGTTTTCGCTCATGGGGGAATTATACTGGATAGATGACGATATGCGGCCGTTCGAATCGGGGTTTGGGTTGATCGCGGCTTTCCAGGTTGATCCTATGCTCAAAGGTCAAAATTTCTCTGCTGCCTCTTTGATGCGAGCGCGGCCCTCGGGAGCATACCAGCACTCGATGAACTGGCGTTTCTTTTCTTCGTAGTCGGCCAGAATTTTCGATTTGATGGGTTGAGTGCGGTTGTCTTTGATGATGGCGTAAGCCTTATTGGGCATTTCTCCCAGGGCTTTTGCCTTCTCCATGGCAGCAGGCAACACATCGTCTTGAGCCACAACCTGGTCGACCATGCCGAGGCGTAGTACCTCTTCCGGTGGGTAGAATTCACCCAACTCAAGCACGTCGCGCCCTCTTTGGGTGCCGATCAAATCTCGAAGGATGCAATCCGCTGTGTAGGGCACGGGTACCCCCAATTTGATTTCATTCAATCCCATCAACTTGCGGCCTTCAGCGATGCTGCGGTAATCGCAGCACAACACTAGGATGCATCCCCCGGCGATAGCATGGCCCGGGATAGCGGCCAGGGTTGGTTTGGGGAATGTGAACAGATCTAGGGCGAAAGCATTGAATGTGTCGTAGAAATTCTCGAATTCCGCTGGACTGAGATCGAACAGGTTGGGGATGTCGAAGCCGATGGAGAAGAATTTTTCGTTGGCGCTGGTGATGACCAGTGAATGCGCCGCTTGGTCATCTTGGATTTGATTAATTGTTTCGTGGAGTTCTTGGACCATCGGTTGGCTGATGGTGTTGGTGACGCCGTTATCCAGCGTGATGATCGCTACTTTTTCATGGATTTCGGTTGATATTAAATTCATCGTAGCCTCCAAAATTACAGGGTTTTCAACCCCCCTGCCAACACCCATTCGTTGAATTCTTCGAGAGTGGGGAAGATGCGTTGGGAGAGTGAGCGTATTACCCAGTTCTTTTCCATAGGGGAAATGCTGATTACCGGTTTGTCATTGTCGTATGCGCGGATCATCTCCAGGGCTGTGCCCATGCTGGCTACAGGCAAATAGGCAATTACGATATCGGAGTCCCCTGCATCTTTGGCCATCTCGTGGAGCACCGTGTGGGCCTTCTCGTCACTGAACTCCGGACTGTTGGGGAAGAGCGAGAAGGGGTCGATCACTTTAGCATCGGGGTGTATTTCCTTAATTGTTGCGCGAATGTTTTCACGGTAATCCTGGCTGGTAATACCTTTGCCTTTTTTTGATCCTTGCATAACTCCAGCGATGAATACTCTCATACTAATCTCCTGCAATATTGGGGGATAGTTCTTCATTTTGTGGTAAGGGTACAAATGGCCGCAGCCATGAAAAAGTAAGATAGGTCACGAGATATAGCGATGTATACATCACAATGAACCCAATCTTGTCAGCATACGTGATTGGATGCAATAATGGAGATAATGTGTCTGATAGGATTTCAGTGGGTTCTAAAAGAAGGTCCCAACTGTTCCAGCGCAAGAAGCGTCCTAAGTAGACCCCATACCCACTCAAGCCGATGACGATTAATGAAAATACCCATCCCATGATGTTGCCCAGATAATTACGTACTACGCCTTGCACACTGTGCAAAGATGCTACGGCTAGGAAAATTCCAGTCCAGGCAGTGATGGCAATCAGGCCAGCATCATACCAGACGGGGATTGAGTGACGCTGGGAAACGTGAATCAGATCAGTGACAATGTAGAATGAGTTGGGCAGGAATACAAGCCAAAACCCCCCAGGGATGATCAAAGCATACCACCAATCCGGTTTCAATCGATGTAGCGCAGCGATGCCTAAACTGAAGCAGTATGGTAGCCACGCCAGAAATAAATTCCAGATCAGGTTCTTGAACAGAAAATCTTGACTTATGATAACCCGGCCAAAATAGAATATGAACACCAAAAGTGTTCCCAGCGCAATGGGGTAGAACAGGTTTTGGGAGAGAAATATGTGTAATCTTTTGATGTGATTTCTGCCAAAATATAGTAGGAATACAATTAATAACCCAAGCGCTATGGGTATAAACAGGTTTTGAGAAAGAAGATAGTAAGCTCTTTTTAGCAGGCTAATTGCCTCTATCATATTTTTTATCCTTGTTTCTGGAATTGCAATCCGGTTTATGCGGACAAATTGTAACATTAGCAAAAAAACACAAAGGTTTTTCCAACGTTGAATCCTTCTTTGCGTTTAACCGCGATAAACAGTGTTGGTCTAACCGACCCCGAAAAGTTGGGCTAGCTCTCACTAGAGCGAACGTTTTGAAAATTTTGGTTTCAAGATTCGCCTCTGTGCTACAATTTTTTGACCCAATCTACATTGTTATTTTGGGTAGAATCAGTAGAGCCACTGATGGGAATCGAACCCATAACCTATCGCTTACGAAGCGATTGCTCT
>CAZLNX010000181.1:0-11882 GCA_964560795.1 uncultured Anaerolineales bacterium
TCATTGTGCCGCTACGTCAATGTATCATAGTGTCCCGCCTTACGTGGATAGCCTAATCGCGCCAAGCACTTTCGCGCCAGCCCCCAGGACAACACGATCACCAATTGTTGGGTGTCGCTTACTTTTAATATTACTGGTGCCTCCCAAGGTCACACCGTGATAAAGGGTAACATCATCACCAATTACAGTAGTTTCGCCAATCACAACACCCATGCCGTGGTCAATAAAAAGCCCAGATCCGAGCGTGGCACCGGGATGGATCTCAATTCCAGTTAGCCAGCGAAACCCTTGTGAAATCCAACGGGCGAGAAATCTATAATTTCGGGTCCAAAGCCAATGCGAAAGGCGGTGTCCCCATATTGCGTGCAATCCTGCATAACAAAAGAGTACCTCTATTGTGCTTCGAGCTGCTGGATCACGGTCAAAAACTACCTGCATATCTCGCCGTAAAACGGCAGCTATGCGGTTCAAGGGTTTAAAAATTCGCATCATGCGATGCAACTTAAGAACTTCTACAGTCATTTTTCTGACCTCTCAACAGCCTGGCTTCACACAACCAAATCCTGATACAACGGCGTGCTCAGATAACGTTCGCCAAATGAAGGGTTGATCACAACAATCAGCTTACCAGCATTTTCCTGACGCCGAGCAACTTGAAGAGCAGCCCATGTAGCTGCGCCAGAAGAGATACCAACTAATAATCCTTCGTCGCGTGCCATAATTCGAGCAGTATTGATAGCGTCATCATTGGTAACACGAATGACTTCATCTAAAAGCGCAGTATCAAGCACATCCGGAATAAATCCTGCGCCGATTCCCTGGATCTTGTGGGAGCCTTTCTCTCCACCAGATAATACCGGAGAAGCATCTGGTTCAACTGCGATGGCCTGAAATGACTCCTTGCGCGCCTTTAAGGCTTCACTGATACCAGTAATTGTTCCTCCAGTACCCACACCGGCTACCAAGAAATCAACCTGGCCATCTGTATCACGCCAAATTTCCTCGGCGGTTGTTTTGGCATGGATATCAGGATTTGCAGGGTTTTGGAATTGCTGGGGGATGAAATAACGCGCATCTGAAGATGCTAATTCCTGAGCTCTGTTTATGGCCCCAGCCATACCTTCACTTCCCGGGGTCAGCACCAATTCAGCCCCATAGGCCCTGAGAAGCATTTGCCGCTCTCGGCTCATGGTTTCTGGCATGGTCAGGATGCAGTTATATCCGCGCGCGGCACAGACCATGGCCAACGCGATGCCTGTATTTCCACTCGTTGGCTCTAAGATAATTGTCTCTGAACCGATCATCCCAGCTTCTTCGGCAGCATCAATCATCGCAACCCCGATTCGATCTTTTACGCTGTGTGCAGGATTAAAGAATTCTAATTTTGCAACAATTTCTGCAGGCAAACCTGCACCGATGCGCTGTAAACGAACTAGCGGGGTATTCCCAACCAGTTCCGTAATGTCTTTTGATATCTTCATTTCAATTTCCTCTACATTGATTTTTCAACGATTTTATTCAATTGGTGATGCAATTGATTTGCGCTTACAACACCGTGGTTTATTTTACGTGGACGGCCAAACGGATCGATGATAAATGTCGTGGGGACACTCAACACCCCCCAATAATTCGCCAAGTCAGTACGCACGCTGGCATCAATCTCGATAATTTGTAATTCATTTGCTAGATCTTGTTTGACTCTCTGAAGAGCAGGCCGCTGGATGGTCTTGCATGGCGCGCAGGTGGGCGTAGTGAAATATAAAACGGCAGGAATACCACGACGGAAGTTTTCCAAACCACGATACTTTTGCGCGGATCGTTTCACAGCAATTCGATTAGCAATGCTATATGCGCCGACACCTACTCCTGTGATGGCAACGGCCAACAAGGTTCGCAATAATAATTCGCTTCCCATAGCCAACCTATGCGTTCGGTCTCATCCCAGGGAAGGTGCCTTCAGGGGGAGATTTGGAAAATCCAGGCAGACTCAAACGGTTGAGCCAATAGTAAACTGCACAACCTACACAAAAACCTGCGAACAAGTTTAGAGCTGCCAATGCTACAACTAACCAAATCAATCCCCAACCCAATAGTAGCGCATCAGCATACAGAACCAGGCTACCAATGAGCATCACTACCGCGCCAAAACCCTGGGCAAAACGATGCGGTTCAGGATTACCCATGATGACTTGGGGTTTAGGCCAACCAGTAGATTTTAGGATTCGATATATGAAACCAAACCCTGGCAATTTCCTTAAAGTGCCGATTATCATCACAACTGTAACGAGCAACGCCAACCAGGGGGCGTTCAAGATGAAGGCAAGTATGTTCAATGTGATAATCAGCGTTTGATTCGTTTTCAAAGCCGCATGATCGACTTTGGTCAATTCATTTGAATTCATGTTTTTACCTCTAAGTACCAGTATGCAGTTTTCAGTTTACTGTTCACTGCTTACTTTCAATTCTTCTTCAATAAAATTCGAGCGGTCATCCGCCAGGCGCCAGGAGCGCGACTCGATCGCTTTTCCAGAATCCACGCTGGTGATGATGTACGAAAACCAGGGTAAAGCCCATTCTCGGTCAAATTCAGAGGGGCGGTTGGGATGATCGGGATGGGAGTGGAAAACGCCGATTACGTCTAAACCCAAACGTTCGGCTTCATTTTCGCCGCGCAGCATATCCTGGGGGGTTAGCAAGTAGCGGTTGTGACGGGCAGATTCATCGCGGGAATTGGTCAGAGTCAAAATTTCAGTCACCACCCGCGAGGTTGAGTCGGCACATCCCAGCAGAAAACCTGCACCCTCCTCAGGATAGGATTCCTCGCCGTGTGTATGAATTTTTTTCAGCAAGATTGTTGATATTTCCAAATTCATTTCGGTCATCACCGCGTCTCCCAAAGCGCATCATCACTCAAATACTTATAGCCCGCATCGGGGAATACGGTCACCACGACGCCAGAGTCTAACTCAGCAGCCACCTGCAGGGCAGCTGCCGCCGCCGCCCCAGAGGAGATACCCACAAAGTAGCCTTCATGGCGGGCTAGCTTACGTACCATTTCATGCGCCGCTTCCGTGGGCACTTCGGCAATGTGGTCGGGGATGGTCGGGTCGTAAATGGCTGGTTGGATGGCGGTGGGCATATGCTTGAGACCTTCTAAACCATGGAAGGCTGAATCTGGCTGCGCGGCGATGATTTGAATCTCGGGGTTGTATTCCCGCAAATAACGCGAGACTCCAGTGAGGGTGCCGGACGTTCCCAAACCGGCCACAAAGTGGGTCAAACTTCCTTGAGTCTGTTCTACGATTTCAGGACCTGTGGCCTTATAGTGAGCATGCCAGTTGGCAGGGTTATCGTATTGGTTGGCATAGTAGTACAGATCGGGTTGCTCTTCCTCCATTTGACGGGCAACCAGGATAGCGCCGTCAGAGCCTTCCAGGGGGTCGGTAAAGACAACATCAGCGCCCAGGGCGCGTAAGATAGAAACCCGCTCAGGGCTGGCATTTTCCGGCATGGCCAGGGTGACGTCGATATCCAACGCTGCGCCAAAGGTGGCATAGGCGATGCCCATATTCCCCGAAGTCGAATCCAGCAACCGCATCCCCGGCAGCAGGCAGCATTCAAACAGTGCCGTGCGAATGATGTTGAACGCCGGGCGATCTTTAACCGAACCGCCCGGGTTGAACCACTCAGCCTTGGCGTAAACTTTGACATCCGGGGAGAGGTCCTTGGTAACCCTGCGCAGGGGCAGCAAGGGCGTATTGCCCACGGCTTTGATCAGCGCCATACCTTCCATGTCGGTTTCTGATGGGATGATGATAGGTTCTTTTAGGGTTGTATTGACCTGTGAGGTCATGTGTGCTCCTTACGGGAGGTTGGAAGTTGGATATTTAATGTTTGTAGATCGAGATGCATCTTTCCAAATTCCAATATTCATTCTCAAATTTAAAAACAAAACAGCCAACAGACAAACAAAAAAGGGCGGCAAATACTCCGCGACAAGTTATGAACAAAACTTGTGTCTTGCGGGGTCGTGCCTACCCTTCGCTAGTCCGTTGGCTGTGGAAGTTCGCTTTATTTTCGCGAGACGGGTAGACTTACGATCCCCGCCCCATACAGATGCAATTGAATGACATTACTTTACTCCAATAATTTTTATGAAGAAACTGATGTAAATTGTAGTCGCTTTGTCTTATTTGTCAAGACCGCTTCTCAAATAGAGACGTGTCATAACGACCATAGCTTACTTTTCGCGTTGGATTATCGTCATTATGATGATATTTTGACGAAGACTTCCTAAGATGTCCGCTTACAAATCAGGGTTTTATAATTTTTTCGCTGAGCTCATAATATCAATTTCAAACAACCAAACCTCGCCGGTGTCGATCTCCAAGCGGGGCATAACCAATAACGTAAGCCTTCCGAAGTTTGACAAACTTCGGAAGTCTAGAGTTAGAAATTAATTATTTCAGGATATAACGAAACCACAGTACAACTTTGTCTAGGGGGGCTGCTAACTGAAACCTGTCTATAGATAACTGCTTACGGGCTCAAGAGTACTTCCACAGTAGAAACATTCACCGCCCCGGGCAAGCGTCCGCCGCGCTCGGAGACGATCACTCGCACCCAGGTCGGAGCATTGATCTGGTAGCTGATCTCCGTGGCAAAGGGCGTATGCTCTCCCTTTTCGGTGGGGATCACACCCGCCAAACGCGAGCCTAGAATCCGACCATCGGCGGCGACGATTTCGACTAACAAGGGTTGATCTGAGGCTGTACGCACTAATCCCACGATCAGCATTTTGTCACCAAAGATCAATTCCTTTTCAATTGGATTTTGGATCACGATGGGAGACAGCGTATCGCTGGCCAGGCTGATATCAGCGTCTCCGCTAGCGAGCAGGATCAAATCGATGGAAGCCAGGGCCAAGATACGCCCATACTCATCCTGGGTTTGGATGGATAAATGCCCCGTTTCAGCAACGCCAGGAATCTCAAACCCAAACTCAGTCACAATGCGTCCTTGGGGGGCCGAGGTAGTGAAATTGAATATCTTGCGGTACATCAAACGACCATCTTCTCCCCACAATTCCACACGGGCGCGCTCGTCTGCACCAGGGACGACATAGGCTACTAAGGAAATTGGGGAAACAACTTTGGAAAGCGGACCAGGGTTGAAGATGGCGATCTGCGCTGGGGGGATGGGGCTTTCGGACGTCGGATTTAGATCTGTAGGATCGGGCTGTGTTGTTTCTGACTCAGCCGAACTCCGATCACTATCATCGGAGAGCAGCACATCGGTTGGGGTTATTGTTGGAGTTGGTTCAGGAGTGCTCGATGGTGTCACCATGGCTTCGGCGGTCATGGCAATCACCGTGGGGAGTTGGTCCTGGGGGATTAATGTAGGTAACTCTGCTGATGGAGAAAAAGCACTACAACCGCTCAGCCACACAAAGAACAGCAGAGATATCCAAAACAGTCCACGACGGTGCATAGGGTCAGCCTTGGGTATACTTTTCAACCAACTCTAATAAATCATCGGTGAGCAGTGGTTTGCTCAAAAAATCTTGCGCCCCCTCCGCCAAAGCGCGATCGACAAAACCCTTATGACTGGCCGAAACCATCACAACAGGGACCTCCAAAGGCACAGCTAAGGCTCGGATTTCTTTCAGGATTTGAAAGCCATCCATATCCTGTAATTGACGGTCCAGAATGATCAAATCCACAGATATCTTGCGGGCCTTCTCTATTGCTTCGGCACCAGAATCTGCCAAAATTGCTTCATGATCAAAATAAGAGGCAATTCTTTCGTAGGTTTCCAAGGTCAGAATATCATCATCAATGAAAAGGATCCGTGCCATGAACACTCTCTCAATTTGAAGATTTGTGGGGAAATTCTACCATGATGAATGGCAGAAAAAAGCAGAGAGCCAACGTTTAGCATCGGCTCTCTGACATTCATGAGACAATTATAAACCGTAAATTTCGCCGTATTTCGTTCGCAAATACTTCATATACGGATTCGGATCAATCGTAGAGCCGGTAACTTTTTGCACAAGCTCCTGCGGCTTGTATTTGGCGCCATGTACATGGATCTTGGCTTTCATCCATTCCGTTAGTGCGTCAAATTCGCCGCGGGCAATTTGATCTGTCAGGTCAGGGATGTCAACAATCATTGTCTCCCACAACTGCGCTGAGATCAGGTTGCCTAAAGCATAGGTGGAGAAATAGCCGATATAGCCGCTAGACCAGTGCACATCTTGCAGCACACCAAGCTTATCGTTCGGAGGTGTAATCCCAAGATACTCCTCCATGCGGGCGTTCCAAACCTCGGGAAGGTCTTTCACTGCGAGCGTTCCTTCCATCAGAGCGATTTCGATTTCCAGACGCAGCATGATATGCAGGTTGTAGGTCGCTTCATCAGCTTCTACACGGATCAATGAAGGTTCGACCTTATTGATACCTTTGTAGAATGTACCTAGATCGATATTGCCCAACTGACTTGGGAAGAACTCCTGCAAGCGGGGATAGAAATGCTGCCAAAAAGGCATTGAGCGCCCGACCAGGTTTTCGTATGTGCGTGATTGAGACTCATGGACAGCTAAAGAGGCCCCATCTGCTAAGGGGGTACGTTCGTACGCCGGATTGATCCCCATGCCATACAGACCATGGCCGCACTCATGCAAGGTGCCAAACAAAGCAGAAGGGAGGAACATAGGGTCGACACGTGTGGTAATGCGCACATCATTCACGCTGAAACCGGTGGTGAAGGGATGCGCCGATTTATCTTGCCGACCGCGCTCCCAATCATAGCCATACTTGGTGATCACTTCGACGCCAAAATCCCACTGCTTCTGCGGATCGTATTCGATATGTAAGAAAGAGTCGTCGACCTGAGGTTTATCGGCGATGGCCTGGAGCAGCTCAACTTGTTGGGGGCGCAACTCGTCAAAAATTGCTTTGACTTCAGCTGTCTTCATGCCGCGCTCAAAATAATCCAAAAGAGGATCATAAACGTGATCATAGGGTGCAAAGTACTCTGCAAATTGGCGACGTAGTTCGACCACCTTCTCGAGATGAGGTTGGAACATCTTAAAGTCAGATGCTTCACGCGCTTTTTCCCAGACTGAATACGCGATAGAAATTGTTTTGAAATATTCGGCTGTAAATTCAGGTGGTACGTTGGCTCGTTGATCATAGAAGCGTTTACAAGCGGAAATCAAGCGTGCATCGTCTGAATCAGGATCTAACTCATCGACTGTTGATACGAGCTCTTCCATCAACTTGCTGTATTCCGGAGAGATGGTTTTCGTATGTACCAGACGCTGCAATGTGGCGATCTGGTTGCCGCGCTGCTCGGCGCCCCCCGGTGGCATGTTAACCTGTTGATCCCACTCCAAAACCTGTGCTGCCGCATAGAGATCGAAAATTTCGGCGGTCAGCTCTTTTAGTTCGTTAAGTTTTTCTTCCATGTAGGCTCCTAAAGAATTTGAAAATTAATCTCACTTCTCTCGTTCCACCGCTAGAACAGTGGAACGAAGTAGATATTTAGAATCCAATTCTTATACGATCTTCCATCGCAGAGGTTCACCCCGCAGCGCAGTCAGAATTTCTTCGGCGGCATCTCTAGCGGCACGCGCCTGCGCCTCACGGGTTTGGGCTCCGATATGCGGGGTGGTAATCACATTGGGGTGTGAGACCAATGCGGTCAGGCCAGGCGGCTCTTGGGTGAAAACATCTAACGCGGCCCCAGCGACTTGGCCTGATTCTAAGGCAGAAAGCAAGGCCGTCTCATCAATGACCCCACCGCGCGCTGCACAAACTATTAATACACCCCTTTTCATTTGTGAGATCGTTTGCCCATTGATTATATTGCGAGTGCTGTCGTTGAGAGGTATGTGCAATGTAATCATATCGGACTGGGCATACAATTCTTCAATAGAAACAGGCTCTACCCCTCGTGCTCTCATTTGGTCATCTGTCAACACAGGATCATACCCAATGGCCTTCATCCCGAAAGCTGCGGCGCGTTCTGCCACAGATGCACCAATATTGCCCACCCCAATTACACCCAGCACTTTATCGCTCAATTCACTCCCCATAAGCTGCTTTTTCGGCCATTGACCAGCTTTCATAGCTGCATCAGCCTGGGCTACAGATTTAACTAAGGCTAGCATCAAAGCCAGGGTATGTTCTGCCACTGCAATCGTAGTCGCTGTTGGGGTATTAACAACTGTAATATTGCTGCTTTGGGCAGAGGCCAGGTCAATATTATCAACCCCCACACCCGCTCTACAAACAGCCTTGAGTTTAGAAGCCGCGGCAATGACATCTGCCGTCACTTTGGTGCGGCCTCGGACAATCAGCGCATCATAGTTTTCGATGCAATTCAACAAATCATCTGCCGTCATACCCGGCTGGTAATCTGCTTTTGCAGATGCTGACAATAGTTCGACCCCATTAATTGGGAAGCTATCTGTGATAAGGATATTCCAATCGTTCATGATGCACTCCGCTTTGAAAATAATAATGCTTAAGAAAACTGCACAATTGTACCCCCAAAACGTTGAACCTTGAACGTAACAAATTGCAGGTTTTAGGCGTGTTGAATCTATGCGATTGGCAGAATCAAATTGAATATCGCCCCACCTTCAGGGTGATTCGATGCGCGAATATCCCCGCCGTGCGCCTGAGCAAGTTTGCGAGCGATAGATAGGCCAAGACCTGTACTCCCACCATCTACAGTCGTTCGCGAGCGATCGGCCTTATAAAAGCGTTCGAAAATATAGGGTAATGATTTTTCGGGAATGCCGGGACCGGTATCCCGGATAGTAACCGATAAATACTTTTCAGTGCCCACTGAACACTGCACACTGATCCGTCCCCCTGCGGGCGTGTAGCGCAAAGCGTTGTTTAGTAAGTTATTGAGGATCTGTTCTACGCGTTGGGGATCGATTTTCACCAACACGGGTGCGGCCGGTACGGCCATCGGAGACAAGACAATCTCAACTCCCTGCGCGGCAGCCTGGGGGTCGAAACGAGAGATCAACCGCTCTAAGAGAGCCGTAAAATCTACAGATGTTCGTTCCAAAGTCAATTGACCCCCATCGGCCAGCGCTAATGTGCGTAAATCTTCAACCAAACGCGTCAGAGCACGGTTCTGTTCCTCGATGGGGATCAGGTTCTCGGGGGTCAAGTCATATATGCCGTCTTGGAGAGCTTCGAGGTGGGCGCGCTGCACAGCCAAGGGCGTGCGCAACTCGTGGGCAATATCTGCTGTGAGCGCTCGACGCCGTTCTCCCGCCTGCTGCAAGGAAGTAGCCATGCGATTGAAAGCCGCCCCCAAGGTTGCCAGCGACTTATCGCCGCGCACGCGCACGCGCTGGCTGAGATCGCCTTCAGCCATTTGCGAGGCTGCTTTTGTGAGATCACGCACCGGGCGCAGCAAACTGTACGATAACAACAAGGCCAAAATCAGGGATACACCGCCCGCAATCACCGCCGCGGTGAAAGCGGCGCGGTTGAGTCGGGTAAGCAATGCCTGCTCATTTTCAGATGTGAAGAACATGCTCCCTTCAGTAATTAAATAGCCAACCTGCTGACCATCTACCTCGAGGGGAATGGCATACTCCAACTCCCCCTCTTCAACATGCTCTTCAGGCTCGCGATCCTGATTATCGTGAATAACTCTACCATCCCGGTCAACCAGGCGAACGTGCTGGCCCATCATTTGATTGCCACCCATTCCCATGCCCGGTCTCATCCCCGTTCCTGGGCCACCATGCTCTTCGCCAGGTGAACCTCGGAAAAATTGCTCACTGCCTTGCCAAGATCCCGAAACAGTATAGTGATCTTCAAGTTCATCTACTAGGCTTTCAACGCCTTCCATCCCGCCGCGGAACATGAATGTGCGTATAGTTTCAGCCGTACTCAAACGCACGACGATCACCAGGCTGATGATGGTGATCAATGCAACGAAAGAAAAAGCGAGAAGTAGTCGACGAGTCATAATTTGCAGTGAGCAGTTAGCTGCCAGCGGTTAGTCATTGGCGCGCAAAGCGATAGCCAATACCAAAAACGGTTTCGATATATTGCGGGTTTTTAGGATCCGCTTCAAGCTTGGCACGCAGGTTCTTGATGTGGGCATCAATGGTGCGCTCATAGCCCTCGAAGGCCGCGCCTTGTGTAGCTTCTAACAGACGCATGCGCGAGAATGCCCGGCCTGGGCTTGCAGCCATAAGCGATAGGATTTCGAATTCTGTTGGGGTGAGATCGAGCGACTCTCCAGCCTGTGTGACTGAATAGGCGTCCATGTCAATCTCTAAGTCAGCGACCCGCATAACCTGAGTTGGGGTGGTTTCTGCTCCCGAACGTCGTAGTACGGCCCGAACTTTGGCTACAACAACGCGCGGCGAGAAAGGTTTGGTGACATAATCATCTGCGCCCAACTCGAGGCCGATCAACTGATCCATCTCTTCCACGCGGGCAGTGAGCATGATGATCGGTGTATCACCCTTGCGGCGAATTTCACGCGCCACGTCCAGACCATCCAAGCCGGGCAGATTGAGGTCGAGCAGCACCAGGTCGGGTCGTTCATGCTCCCAGGTGGAAAGACCAGTGTCACCACGATAGGCGGTCAACACGTCAAAGTTGGATTTCTCCAAATAGGAGCGCAGCACTTTGACGAGTTCAGGTTCGTCTTCGATAATTAGGATTGTGGGCATTGTTTACACCTGCATCAATGAGACTTCCGAAGTGCTTCGCAAGACTTCGGAAGCATGAATAATTGCAGACCGATTATAACGGAAAATGGGTGGTGAACCTGCACCACCCATCATCAAGACCGAAAAACTGTTTAGGAACTATTCCCCGTCGGATTCGCTGGACCATCGTCCACCAGGTCCGCGCCCACCACGGTGACCTTCGCCATCACAGTGACCCGAACCGGGACCGTAACCAGCTTCTTTCATCTCGTCCCAGCGGCTCTGCATCCAGTCGGCCTGCTCTTGGGTAATGGTGCCGTCGGCAACGGCCTGTTCAAGCGCCGCGGTGCGAGCATCAGACATCAGAGTGCTGAACTCTTCTTCCGTCAGACCCTGCTCCTGGGCGATATCCCAGCCAGTCTTGCCTTCTTCATGCGCGGCTTCCAGTTCTTCAACGGTCATACCCAGCGCTGCTGCAATCGCGGCTTCCATGGTCTCATGCATGGGGCCATAGTCGTCATCATCCCAGCCAAACATACCTTTACCAAATTCAACGTGATGGCCAAACCCACGGCCGAAGGGAGTGGAAGGATCATCATCCTGGGCGTAAGCATACCCTACGCCACCCAAAATCAGGGCTACGATGCCCACAACTGCAACGATCAATATAGTTTTCTTCATCAGAAATACTCCTTTAGTATTTTTTGTTCTCACCGACCTGGGGACTATGTCTCCCAGGTCGGTGTTGATGTGACTAAAGGATAGCCGAGGCTTATGAAGAAGTTGTGAAGAGAGCGTGGAGGATATATGAATGTTATTTCCCAAAAAAATCTACCAAAAGGGCGGTATATTCGTCTGGAGAATTTAAATAAGGGAAATGTCCTACGCCGTGCAGCGTATGGACGGTTGCCCCTGAATAAGTGTCCTTTAATTGCTCCCGAAGAATCTCCTCCACAAGAGGGTCATTATCTACCTCGATGATCATCACCGGAACCCCGAGAGTTTCAACATCCGGCGCGGAGAAGGGATCAACAACACAATGGAAACGACCAACAACCTGGGCCTTGTTCATGCGACCATAGGATTGCTCCAAGAGATACGCCAGTACCAGTTCAGAATTCCCAGAAGCGGTATATACTAATCGCGAATAGGATTTGTGAGAATTAGGATGATTGAGGAGCCT
>CAZLNX010000182.1:0-11864 GCA_964560795.1 uncultured Anaerolineales bacterium
TGACCTGCTCCACTATGTTGGCTTATTACCTAATTAATTTGTAAAGGTACATAATTCATGTGCTGAGATGGGAAGATGGGAAGTCGGATTAAATCCGACTTTGATTCTCAGATTTCGAATTCTATTCGAAATCCTAAAAAGGCAGATCATCTAACACCCCATAATCTCCAGATTCGTCACGCACAAATATTGTTGCATCATCTGCGTCCAACATTACATCCGCTGGCCCATCATCTTCCTCCACGTTACGCTCAAGCCATCCGTTTGTCGTTTGTTCTGCGTGGTGTTGCTTTTGGTTGCGAACATAATTTTCTGCGATCGAGCGCTGCTTTTCTCCCACGGTCAGACAACCATAGCCACGCTGCCAGCTGAAATGATCACCGGGGCGAATTACATGATTGACGTAATGTGAACTGGCCCCTTTAAGGTGTTTATCAACCGCTGCTACGCTTTGTTTCGGTGGGATGGCAACCACCACATGAACGTGGTCTGACGTGCCATTGATGACATAGACGAAAACATCCAATTCTGCCGCTTTCTTCACCAAGTAGCCATAGAGTGCTCCTCGAATTCGGCGTGGATAAATGGCATCCGACTTTTCGTTGCCCAGGTGAGATGGTAATAATTTCGCCAGAAAGACATGATCTCTCTCCTCACAAACCCTTGATGGGATCTACTCCAAAATAAGCTTCAATTCCGTGCATCTGTACATTCAACCAGCAGCAGTCAGCTTCAGGTCAATAATCTCTCTGGTACCCCGGGAACAGGATCTGAGATCAGTTTATTGAAATCTGGCGATGCGATCGTTATAGATCATGGCCCCCATTTCAAGCCATTGAATCCTTCACCATAAACATTATTTCCTGGATTTGGGTCATTAAAAGCAGTCCCCACCGCCGTACACTCAACAATATATGCGAATGTGTTGAAGTCGAGAGTGATACCGGTCGGGTGCGAATGCGTTTCACCAGATTTCATACTTTGGGTAATCGTAAACCCCGTATAATCATCCGGCTCCCACATGCTCGTATTATTGTTTATTATCTGGGTAAAACAATTGACCGTTATTTGATGGTTGTTTAACGTTCCTGGACCATGGTTGGTGATTCGTAAATGGAATTGCCCGTGGGGTTGATTACCTGGATAAATATCGGTAGGTTCGATATCCGCGGAAAATGAACCACTCCCACTGCTGGTTCCTCCACTCCCGCTGATAGTAACGGTCACCTGTTTCGTGGAAGTTCCCCCACACCCTGTCCCTTTGATAGTATATGTCGTCGTAACGGTTGGATTTACCGATACGGACCCTGGCGATCCTACGCCGCCAATACCTGGTGTAATTTCAACAAGGCCTACTAATTCAGATGTGTTCCCATTCGTTACTGGCCCCCATTCGAGCTTCGAGGCTTCACCCGCTTTGATGGTGTTGGGATTTGCAGTAAAAGAAGAGATTACAGGTTGACCAGGACATCCATCGCCGCTGGTCCCACTTGTTGTCCCTCCCGTTGATGGAGGGGATTCTGGTGGGGGTTCTTCGCCTGGAGGCGGCTCTTCACCCGGCATCCCGCCCACGACAATCACGATTTCGCGGGCTTCCATTTCTTCGCCCATATCCACACCCAGAACAAAGCCCATGGTTTCATCCAGGCAAACTTCCTGCTCACCGGTGCGCTCAACAGGTTCTCCATTCAAAAAGGCACCAAAGCCACCACCTTCAACGTTCCAAAACAGCATCGTACACTCGCCGGGCTGAAGATCGGTGCGCTCTGCGAAGAAATCAATCTGAACTTCATCCCCTATTGGCTCTTCATCAGGAGGTGGCTCATCCCCCTCACTCCCAGCTACCACGATCTCAATTTCCCGAATTTCTGCATCATCGCCCAAATCCACTTCCAGGATAAAGACGGCTGATTCTTCTAAACAGACCTCCCGCTCTCCGACGTGTTCAATCGGTTCTCCGTCCAACAGTACACCGAATCCCCCTTCGACATGCCACCAGATCAGCGTGCATTCACCAGGATGTATTTCATTGCGATCAACTTCGAACTCAATCCATACTTCGTCTTCGGTAGGGAGTTCTTCCTCTAGCGGAAGGAGTTCCTCACCCGCGGGTGGCCCACCATCTACTTGAGTATCCGGTGCGGTTTCGCGAGGCATCGAACAAGCAGCTATACTCCCCAGCACTATTACTACACACAGCAAAGCAAGGTACTTGGTCAGAGTGTGAAAACTTACATTCATGATTTGCCTCCTCGCGTTAAATCGTACACTACCCAGGCAGCGTCAATCGGCTTCCGGTCGAAATTTCTTGCACACATTCTGAGTATGTACATAAAAGTCCCCATTATGAATATCAATTCGAACCAATATAAATATTATAACGGCTTTTCGAGTAACTCCCCCAATGCTCCTAACAAAGTATCCACATCGGCCTGCGTGTTATACCCTTGAATTGACACTCGAATGAAAGGTTGCTTATTCCAGCGGAAGAGTGGAACTTCAATGCGATAGTCATCGTACAGCCGCCGCTTGAGCACCTTTTCATCCGTCCCATCAGGCAGGTGCGCTGCGAATAGCTGCTTGAACCATTGGGATGTTTCGGGACAAATGGGTGGCAAGCCTGTCAGGGCATTTATCTTTCTCCGAGTGAGACGCGCTACATGGTGACAACGATCTGCCACCGCATCCCATTTGTGTTCTCGCAGATACTCAATCGCGGCGGAGACCGATAGAAACGCGGCGATATCACGCGTGCCTTGCCATTCGTGATAGTCGACGAATTGGTAGCCGCTGCCAAAGCCATCATCGGCCTGATAACCCCAGCTGATCACCAACGGATCGAGCCAACTGTGTACTTCAGGTGATGCATAAAGGAAAGCCGCTCCTTTGGGACTCATCATCCACTTGTGACACGCCCCAACGTACAAATCAGCGCCAATAACGCCCAAATCTACGGGGATTTGACCAGGCGCGTGGGCACCGTCGACAATGCATAAAATGCCCGCTTCACGCGCGCGGCGGCAGATTTCTTCAACAGGGAAGAGCAATGCAGTGGGGCTGGTGATGTGACTGAGGAAGATCACTTTAGTTCGGGGAGTCACGCCTGCCCAAAAGGTTTCCACGAAATCCTCAGGCGTGGTCACAGGTAAAGGAATGGGCTGCTGCACATAACGCGCCCCCAACTTCTTACACATGTAGCGCCAGGTGCGATCCATAGCGCCGTATTCATGATCCGTGGTCAGGATCTCGTCATCAGGCAGCAAATCAACATTACGGGCGACCATGTTGATGGCCGTGGTTGGGTTTGGGAAGTAGATTATTTCTTCCGGCGCACAATTCAAATAGTCTGCCAGGTCAGACCGGGCTTGAGACATCAAGTTCTGAGCCTGCCGATCCAGGAATTCGACTGGCTGGCGTTCGAGACGGCGCTGCCAGGATTGATAGATCTCAAAAACTGGGCGAGGGCAAGCACCAAAAGAGCCGTGGTTTAGGAACGTTATCTCTGGGTCGAGTAGAAAGTCGGGGGAAGAAGAATCAGCCATACGGAAGTCTGCACATCCTGTTGAGGAACACAGCGACCCCAGGGGTGCGAAACGCCTGGGGTCGCTTATTGAAAATATGTACAAATTTATTCGGCTGCGGGCACCGCTTCATCAATAGATCTGGGCCGCACAACCGCGCCGACGATGATCAAAACCAATCCTAGAGCGAGGATTATGATCGACTGCCACATCAAGGGACGGAGAATCTCACCGACCAGGATCATGAGGGCAGAAAGCGCTTCTTCACGAACCAACGGTGGCACTTCACTCAATGGACCAACAGTCAGCACACCGATCAATGTAGCAGGATATATCAAAGCTAAGATTAGCAGCAGTGCGCCATCTAAGCTGAGAGGAATACCCCACCAATTGCCCAATTCCTTCAGAGAGCGGATAGCAAACAGCAAGATCAACAACATGAGAACAACTGGAATAAGCGGCGCTAAGCGCATGATCTGACGGACCAACAGCAGTTGCGCTTTGACAAGCTCTGGACCGATACCGCTCGTGTCTTCGAGGCGCGATAATTCTTGGGTGAGTGCGAAGGTATCAGGGATATTTTCGACCACTAAGATCAGGGAGTTATGATAATCACTGACCTGATCGGAAGTCCAAGGATCAGGGAATTGGCATAAATTATAGAGCACTTCTTCTCCTGGCAGAGAAGCTGCCTGACGGGCTCTAAAATCTGCAATTTCATCCTCAGTACAAGGAGGAAGTGACTCGTAAACAACCCGAATAGCATTTTCCCCATGCTCTGAGTTGACACGTGTTTTGAAAGGCTGCAAATCTAAGGTTACATCCGGAATACGGTCAGCCGAATCGATCCACTCATAGGTACCATCGACAGCAACGGATATCCATTCAGTCAGGATTTCGTCTGGTAATGCCTCCCCACGAATTTCTCGCCAGCTCTCGATACTTACCATACTGAGCAGGTCAACAATGTCAGGCTCGTCATCCCAGGCAATTGCTTCGCCGGCACCATAGCGCTGCTCGGCACGCTGCTGGGAATACCACTTTAACGCCGCAGGGATTAAATCTGAATCTGTGACTATGTCGGTGATGATCCCCTTCACCAAAACCTGGTCAAATACCACTCGCCCGATATCATAAGCCAAGATTGACACTGGCAGGGCAATTAGTAGGATCAAGAGAATGAAGAAGGCGATAATCTTGCCTAAGATTTTCATCGTACGTCCTCCTTACAGCTTACAAAAAGCATTGTTACTAAAACTAGTATACACCATGTTTGCTTCGAAAATTTGCTAATGCAATTGATACTGGTGAATTTTTAGTTTTCTCCATTCTTCAGTAATTCAACCTTTTCAATAAGCGCATCGAGGGTGATATCGGCTAGAGAATCCAGACGCATTTCGGCATGATCCACGGGTAGAAGACGCGTCAGGGGGTTGGGTACTACGACACAAAATAGACCTGCTCTCTGTGCAGCAGTGATGCCATTGGGAGAATCTTCCAAGACAAAAACTTCATCCGCTTTCAAATCTACAGAGGCCAAAGCCAACTTGTAAAGAGTAGGATCCGGTTTGGCGCGTTCCACATCATCGGAAGTATGCACAGCATCGAAATAATCCCGCAAACCTAACCGTTTGAGATTCCCTCCTACCCAATCCAGATTAGAGCTAGAAGCGATAGCTAATTTCAAGCCTTTCTGCTTGGCTTTCAATAATATGTTTTCAACCCCAGGGAGAATGGGCAGTTGGGCAACCAATTCTAGCTCTCGCTTTTTACGCCGTTCTCCAACTTCTTGATTGTCGATCTCAAGTCCCAACTGAGACACTAATTTTTCTAAAGGGTCGAAATGCTCATCGGGTGAAATACCAATAATCTGACCCCATTCTTCAAAGGGTAAATCTCGCCCAAATTCCTGATATAACTCTAACCAGGATTGATAAACTGTACTTTCCGTATCCAGGATCAAACCATCAAAATCAAAGATTATGCCGCGAATCATATTGTCTCCTATTACCAATGCCTTTGAAATAAATTTGGCCTGTATTTTACAACCATTCATATTTATGTGCGTAGATAGATTCAGTATTGCTGATCACATCATTAACTCGCTAAACTGTAACATGCACTCTTGTAAGTTGCACACTTTTACTTGCCTACTTAGGCGTTTGCCCTTTATAATGACCCTCGGAGGAACTCATGACCGAAGAAAAGAAAAAACCAATCAAAGCCGATATCGGCTTTTTCCAAAATATCAGTAATGAGATCAAGTTGATCTTCCGTTTAATGGCTGACCCCCGAGTAAGTTGGTGGTTAAAGTTGATGCCATTTGGTTCGTTCGTATATTTTATCTTTCCAGACATCGCCCCCGGACCGATAGATGATGCTATTGTTATTGGTATCGGAGTCTACTTATTCATCGAGCTTTGCCCACCAGATATTGTTGAAGAACATCGAGAAGCGCTGCGCAGCACTATTCCCGGTGAGTGGCGCGATCCTGAAACCAAAAGTGAACCGGATGTAGTGGAGGGAGAATTCAAAGAGGAAGAGTAACGCCATAATCAGAAGTGTCGTAACGAATTTCCTAAGAATATGCCAGAAGTGTAGACTTCTGGCATATAATCTTTAATTGAGAATGATCTTGCGAGGTGTGAAATGACGAAACGATTTATCCTGATACTATCTATGGCGATAGCCATTCTGCTTACCGCCTGCATTGCCCTGGCAAGCGGGGTAACCCCCACACCGCTGCCCCCCTTTACCCCTCTGACATTCACACCCTTCGAAGCGCAAGCGCTCGACCACACATCGACACCATTCGCTGAAACACCGGTCATCATGTGTACGCCGCCCCCTTGCGGGGAACACGAAGCCTACCACTGCCCCGATGACTGCCCTGGTGGCTGTGGTACTACCTGTGCCACACACACCCCTTCTCCCCCAATGGACGTGACCGGATTACCAGACCCAGCCCAATATCAATGGTCTTTAATCATAGGCGGCCTGAATAAACCCGTCGGCATAGTCCCTGCCGGGGATGGTTCTGGGAGACTCTTCGTTATCGAACAACCCGGGATGATCCGTATCATGCAAAACGACGCTCTGTTCCCAACCCCATTTTTGGATATCAGCCAGCGAGTCAATGATAGGTCCAGCGAGCAGGGACTGTTGGGTCTAGCTTTTCACCCAGAATATCTCAACAACGGTTACTTCTTCGTCAACTACACCGATAGTAGCGGCGATACAGTTATCGCCCGTTACCGCGTATCTGCTGATCCCAACATCGCTGATCCAGCTACAGAAGAAATCGTACTGACCATCGCTCAACCTTACGGCAACCACAACGGCGGGCATCTGGCCTTTGGCCCCGACGGACACCTTTACATCGGCACCGGGGACGGCGGCTCAGCTGGTGACCCGGAAGGCAATGCCCAAAATCTCAACTCATTATTGGGCAAAATGCTGCGCCTGGATGTCAATAGCTTACCTTACACGATCCCCTCCGATAACCCTTATGGTGATGAGATCTGGGCCTATGGTTTGCGCAATCCCTGGCGCTATTCTTTCGATAAGCACACCGGTGACATTTTTATTGGTGATGTGGGACAGAATCAATGGGAAGAGATTCACTTTGTGGAATCTGGCACCTCGGGCGGGATGAACTTCGGCTGGGACTTTTTTGAGGGCAGCCATGCCTATGAGGGTACTGCTCCCGACGGATTACTACTAACCGACCCCATCGCCGAGTATGATCATGGTCAGGGGTGCTCCGTAACCGGCGGCGTGGTTTACCGTGGCGCGCTGCCCGAATGGCAGGGTGTTTACATTTACGGGGATTACTGCTCGGGATTAGTTTGGGGGTTGTTGAAGGATGCTAATGGAACCTGGCAAAACGCACAGCTCTTCAATTCCGGCGCTAATATCTCTTCCTTCGGGGAAGATCAGAATGGCGAGGTTTATCTCGTTGATCATGGCGGGCATATCTATCGGCTGGAAGAGAACTGATCTTCATCATCGGGTGTAACCTTTGCCACCGCGCGCGCATCCAAAGGGTAAACACAGGAGAAAATACGTGGCAAAACAAAAACGCAAATCACAAAAGCAACAGCACTGGCTGTGGATTGGTATCATCGGAATTCTATTGATCGCATTGGTAGGCATTACCGTAGTGAGTCAATCTTCACCCCAAACGCTGCCTAATGAGATCACAATCGATGAAGCCTATCAAAAATACCAGGAGGGTACTTTTGTATTGGATGTACGCACCTATGAAGAGTGGGATGACTACCACGCCCCTAACACAACCCTGATCCCCCTGGATGAACTTCCAGCTCGCGTCAACGAAGTACCGGGTGATCAAGAAATTGTCGTCATCTGCCGCTCGGGCAACCGCAGCCAGGTCGGGCGCGATATCTTGCGTGATGCCGGCTTCGAGCAGGTCACCAGCGCGGCCGGCGGGCTGAAGGCCTGGAGCGCGGCAGGGTATCCAATAGAAGGCACAAGACCCTAAATAGACCCAAAAACTATTTTAGAGCGAAATTTCTTGATGAAGTTTCGCTCTTTTTATATTACCGTCTCTTTCCCAAGAATAGTTAGTTTGATAAACTACCAACATTGGCAGCATTCCAAATAATCTGGAGATGAAGATGACACTTTACGGCGGCATTGAAGCTGGCGGCACAAAATTCGTTTGTGCGGTGGGGACAGGTCCCGACGACATCCGCGCCGAAACGCGTTTCCCCACAACTACGCCCCTTGAAACCATCGAACGGGCGATTGCGTTTTTCGATGAGCAAGAGAAGGTATCCGCTATCGGCATCGGCTCATTCGGACCGGTAGACCCCAACCCGGAGTCACCCGCTTTTGGACACATCACATCTACGCCAAAACCCGGCTGGGCAAATACTGATATCGTGGGAGCCATCAGAGCAAAGTTCGATATCCCGATAGGATTCGATACCGATGTCAACGCGGCTGCCCTGGGCGAGCATCGCTGGGGCGCAGCGCTGGGATTGAACACTTTCATCTATTTGACCATTGGAACTGGGATAGGCGGTGGGGCGATGGTGGAGGGCAATTTGCTCCACGGCACCATGCACCCGGAGATGGGGCATATCATCCTGCCGCACAATCGGGAGCAGGATCCCTTCGAGGGTATCTGCCCTTTTCACAGCAACTGCTTGGAGGGGCTGGCATCTGGCCCGGCGCTAGAAGCACGCTGGGGTGCACGCGCCGAGACCCTTCCTAAAGATCATCCTGCATGGGATTTAGAAGCAACGTATCTGGCGAATGCCCTGGTCAACTACATATTGATCTTAGCTCCCCAACGCATCATCCTAGGCGGTGGCGTGATGGATCAAAATCAGATTTTCCCCCTGGTGCGCATCAAGGTTCAAGAATTGCTCAACAATTATTTTGAGATCCCTGAAATCATAGAGAAGAATGAAAGCTACATCGTTCCCCCTGCTTTAGGGGGACGAGCGGGTGTGCTAGGGTCGATTGCCCTGGCAGAACAAGCATTCAGCACCAGCGCTTGACAGCCCCACAAAGCGATTTATAATAGCGACAAATATTATCCAAAACGCGATGACCGGGACGAGTAACCGGGACGGACCTGACAGAAAACGGAGACCACCGGCTGAGAGTCTCTCCCAGCAACCGACCAGCGAAAACCCCCCGCGAGCGTTGACCTGAACACCCTATACTAACTCGAAGGGTAAGTAAGTAAAACGACTGACCTCGTTATCGGTCTAAGAGATGATCAAGAGAGACCCTAAAGGTCTCGGAGACCTTTAGGGTCTGGATCAAATCAGGTGGAACCGTGTGAGTATATCGCTCTCGCCCTGAAACAGGCGAGAGTTTGTTGTTTAAGGCGTATCATGAAATTACTGCCATTCTGGTCATTTTTCCGCCCATCGAGAGGTTGTTTCTTGACTAGCACACATCTCCTCGTTATTACATTTGCTCGTAGAGACGCAGCATGCTGCGTCTCTACGGAGGACTCATATTAGGAGAAAAACATGTCTTACCAAGAGCAAGAAAAATACGAAGAATCTGAACTCTACCGCATCCGACACTCGGCTGCGCACGTGATGGCCCAGGCTGTGATGGAAATGTTCGAACCCGGTGAGGCAAAGATCGCCATCGGCCCACCCATTGATAATGGCTTCTATTACGACTTCGACCTGCCGCGCAGCCTGACCCCCGATGACCTCAAAGCAATCGAAAAGCGTATGCGGCAAATCATCGCCAAGCACCATCCTTTCGAGAAGAAAGTCGTCAGCGCTGACGAAGCCAAAGAGATATTCGGCGAGCAACCCTTCAAGGTCGAATTGATCGAAGGGTTGGAAGAAGGCGGCTTTGATGAGTATGGCGAGCCTTTAGATGAGAAACCCGAAATTTCATTCTACGCCCACGACACCTTCACGGACTTATGCCGTGGGCCTCATGTGGAACATACCGGCAAAATCAACCCTTCGGCAATCAAACTGATGACCATTGCCGGGGCCTACTGGCGCGGTGACGAGAACAAGCCCCAACTGCAGCGGATATACGGCACGGCCTGGAAGACGCCAAAAGAACTCAAAGAATATCTCCACATGCTTGAGGAGGCTAAAAAACGCGATCACCGCAAATTAGGCAAGGAACTCGATATCTACACTTTCTCTGATGAAGTCGGTCCTGGTCTGCCACTATGGCTGCCCAATGGTGGCATTATGATCGAAGAGCTAGAGAGCCTGGCCAAGGAAATCGAGCACAATCACAACTATGAGCGCGTGCGCACGCCTCATCTCACGAAGGAAGATCTCTTCCACCGCAGTGGCCACCTGCCCTACTACGCCGAGAGCATGTACCCGCCCATGGATATGGATGGCGTTAAATACTATGTCAAGCCGATGAACTGCCCCATGCATCATAAGATCTTCGATGCCCGGCCGCGCAGCTACCGCGACTTACCCTTGCGCCTGGCCGAATATGGCACCTGCTACCGCTTCGAAAAGAGCGGCGAACTCTTCGGTCTGATGCGCGTACGCTCAATGCAGATGAACGACGCCCATATCTACTGCTCCGAGGATGACTTCGAGCAGGAGTTTATGGATGTCATTGCCATGTATATGGAATACTTCGAAATCTTCGGCATTGAGAAGTATGTCATGCGCTTCAGCACGTACGCCAAAGAAGGACTGGGCAAGAAATATGTTGACAATGAACGCCTGTGGTTGAAGACCGAGGAAATGGTACGCCAGGCCATGCGCAACGGCGGCGTAACCTATGTGGAAGTCCCCGACGAGGCGGCTTTCTACGGCCCCAAGATTGACGTGCAGGTTTGGAGCGCCATCGGCCGGGAATTCACGTTGGCTACCAATCAAGTGGACTTTTCTCAGCCCGTGAGCTTTGATCTGGCCTTCAAGAACAGTGCCGGAGAGGACGAAACGCCCCTGGTGATCCACCGTGCACCACTAAGTACGCATGAACGGCTGATCGGCTTCTTGATCGAGCACTACGCTGGTAAGTTCCCAGTTTGGCTGGCTCCTGAGCAGGCGAGCATCATTCCTATCACGGATGACCAGAATGAGTACGCCCTCGAAATCGAGCGCAAACTCAAGGCTCTCAATGTTCGCGCCAAGGCCAACCTGGGTTCGGACCGCATGAACGCCAAGATCCGCTCCGCGCAAAAGATGCAGGTGCCCTATATGCTGGTTGTTGGCAAACGTGAAGTCGAAGAGAATACGATTGCCCTGCGTCTGCGGGATGGCTCCCGTAAAGATGGTACGCCCGTTGATGAATTTACCAGTATGATCCAGGAGAAAATTGCCACGCGCTCGCCAGATTTGTAAGAACTAGCAAGGTGGGGTGGACTTTTGGGAAAGTCCACCCCACCTTGAGGAAACAAAATACAACCCAGAGGGAGTCAGCAACTCCCTTTTGTAGAACTGAATTCTCCCAAAGAATAGGTAAATCATCGGGAGAATTTTCTATTTAATCGCTGGACGAAACCCAATCCCCGTGATATACTCCGCCCGGTTTTGCGCGTTATGGAAAACGCAAAACTAATAAAATACACACGTCTCTTGGCTCACAGGGAGCGTGCCGCGAGCGGGGAAGCTCACCTGCGGTACCCTTTGGGATCGATAGAGACGGAGGAAAAAACGCTAGGAGATAAATATGTCTGTAGTTTCCATGAAAGAACTCTTAGAGAGTGGTGTTCACTTTGGGCATCGTACCCATCGTTGGCATCCCAAAATGAAGCCCTACATCTTCACCGAGCGCAATAATATCCATATTATTGATTTGGAATTGACGCTCAAGGGGCTGGAAGAAGCCTATGCTCTGATCCGCGATATCGTG
>CAZLNX010000183.1:0-11822 GCA_964560795.1 uncultured Anaerolineales bacterium
GCCGCCGACATTGCTGCCGACGCCGGTGGTCTCTTACACCACCTTTTCACCCTTACGGCTCACGCAAGCATGAGCTTGGCGGTTTGTTTCTGTGGCCCGATACAGGAAATTCACACTGAGTAGCAACCGAAGTTGCATATCGAAGTGTTCTTCCCTCCGGATGTTATCCGGCATCGCGCTCTGTGGAGTGCGGACTTTCCTCACCCTTTGACATCAGCATAGCCGATGCTCAGGATGCGATCACCCGGCCAGCCTGGGGAGTTCCATGTTACCATGAAGTAATTTCCAGGGGTAGACAAATTGAACTCACTCATGTAAAATACGCTTTCGTCAAAAATCAACGGTTACACCCAAGTTTCGGAGGTTTGACTTGGCAAACATAAAGTCTGCAATTAAACGTAATAGACAAAACGAAAAACGTCGAGAGCATAATCGAGTTTACCGCGGCAGTGCCCGCACTTTCGTTCGTAAAGCGCTTTTGACCATCGAGAGCGGCGATGTGGAAGCATCCCGCGAAGCAACCATGGTTGCTGTAAAGGCGTTGGATAAAGCAGCGCAAAAGGGTGTCATTCACAAGAATAATGCCTCGCGCCGAAAGAGCCGCCTGATGAAGAAACTGGCTGCTCTCGAAAAATAAACCTGATATTTAGAATTATCTCCAGGTTGTAATCCAGCGGGAGCTTTCTGTTGAGCTCCCGCTTTTTGCGTTCCGCAACGACAAATGCATTGCTGATTGGGGATTTGCCCACCCTTCGGGAATGGTATAATCTCCACCCGCAGCGAGCAACCCAAACTTTGTCTTGCAGCTCCTTTTTCTTTGGTGACCCATGTTTGAAGCTGAACAACAAACCATCGCAACATTAATCCAAACCTATTGCTCCGAGAACGATATCCCAGCTCCTGAAGTTTTACAATGGAACCCAATCCCATTCAGCGGCGATTGGGGAATTTCGACATCTTTCTTCCAGATCGCCGCGCAGGAAGCGCGCTCAGGCAAG
This sequence comes from uncultured Anaerolineales bacterium, assembly GCA_964560795.1. Classification (GTDB taxonomy): domain Bacteria; phylum Chloroflexota; class Anaerolineae; order Anaerolineales; family UBA11858; genus NIOZ-UU35. The sequence goes on from CAZLNX010000183.1 coordinate 999, forward strand.
AAAGTCAACGTGCCGGCACGTGCTCAAGAGATCGCCGAGGACGTCGCTGCAAAAATTGGCACACCCCAAGGTTTCAGTCGCGTAGAAGCTGTCAAAGGGTATCTCAATCTTTACTTTTCATCGAGCGATTTCAGCAAACGCGTTGTTGATAAAGTGTTGGAAGATGGGGAAGGTTTTGGCCGCGGAGAATCCAAAACTGAACGCGTGATGGTGGAGTACGCACAACCTAACACGCATCACTCTTTCCACATTGGACATTACCGCAACGCTATCCTTGGCGAGGTTTTGGCCCGGCTGGTGGAATTTGCCGGGTTTGAGACAATCCGTGCTTCCTACCCCGGTGATCTGGGACTGGGTGTCATTACCGTGCTGTGGATCTATGATAAGTCCTATAAAGGACAGGAACCTGAAGATATCCATGAACGCGGGCAGTGGCTGCTGAACCTATATGTTGAAGCAACTAACATGTTGACCCCCAAGGACGATGAAAGCGCCGAAGAGAAAGCTCAACGCGAAGCCTATGATGCAGAACGGCGTGAGATGTATCGCAAATGGGATGCTGGCGATCCCTATCTGCGGGAACTCTGGTTAGAAACGCGCGAATGGAGCATGGAAGAGTTGCGCGATATCTTGGCTATGATGGATATCGACGTTGATGTGTGGTTTTACGAGAGCGAAGTCGACGAGCCATCGAAGGCGATTGTCGAAGAGCTGATTGCCAAAGACATCGCCGATGACGAACGCCCCGAGGGTGGACCCGTAATTGTCAAGATCGATGAAAAACTGGGGCTCAAAAAAGAGAAATACCGCACCAATGTGATTTTGCGCAACGATGGTACAACGCTTTACCTGACCAAAGATTTAGCCCTGGCCAAAGATAAATTCGAAAAATTTGGCGTTGATCGCTCGATCTATGTGGTTGATGTCCGCCAAAGTCTGCACTTTCAGCAGGCTTTCAAGATCCTTGAATTATGGGGCTTTGAGCAGGCTAAGAAATGCCACCACTTGGGCTATGGATTTGTTAGTCTACCCGAGGGAACCATGTCTGCACGACGTGGGACTGTGGTGCTCTTCAAGACTGTTGCCGACGAAGCCATTCAGCGGGTATTGGCGGAAATCGCCGAGAAGAACCCTGATCTGCCACAAGATGAACGCCGAGAAGTGGCCAAGCAGGTCGGTCTGGGCGCGCTGGCATATGCCATGCTCTCTGTAGACAATAATAAAGATATTGTTTTCAATATCGACGAAGCGCTCAGCTTCGACGGGCACACCGGACCTTATATTCAAAATGCCCACGTGCGCGCCAGCAGCATTTTGCGCAAGGCCGGCAATGTCCCTGAGGACGCAAATTTTGACTATGAGCTTGCATCCCACGAGATCGAATTAATTGAGATGATCTCCCGCTTCCCTGCCATGGTTCAGCAGGCAGGCAAAGAATATCGTCCATTAGTAATGGCAAGTTATGCCTTTGATCTAGCGACGGCATTTCATAGCTTTTATCATGTTGTACCGGTGTTGAAGGCTGAAACAGAAGCCATAAGAGCAGCGCGAACCCGTTTAATCGCGGCTGCAAAGCAGACAATTGCTAACGCCCTGAAGTTGTTAGCAATTCGAGCACCAGAAGTTATGTGATGATGTATGTTTATCGGGCGATGAGGAAACAAGTAACTTGCAAACCTTATCGCCTGATTTCATAATATTCGTCGTCGAATTTGTCCACTGGTCTGGAAGTCCGAATTCGACACTTGACCCAACAAGCTTAGACCACGCAGACCGATTAGACAATTTTTAAGGAGCATAATAAATGCCTGTAAAAACCCTAATCATGGGCGCCGCTGGGCGCGATTTCCACAACTTCAACGTATACTTCCGAGATAACTCGGAATATGAAGTTGTAGCTTTCACTGCAACCCAGATTCCTAATATCGAGGGGCGCCAGTATCCAGCAGAGTTAGCTGGATCACTATATCCCCAAGGAATCCCCATCTATCCTGAAAGCGACCTGATCAAATTGATCAAAGAAAAGGATATTGAGCAAGTTGTCTTCGCATATAGCGATATTCCTCATGAGTACGTAATGCACAAAGCTTCAATCGTATTGGCCGCAGGTGCTGACTTCCGGCTGATGGGCATTAACAGTACGCAGGTCAAATCAACAAAACCCGTTGTCTCGATCTGTGCGGTTCGCACGGGATCGGGCAAAAGCCAGACCACCCGCCGGGTCTCGTTGATCTTGCAAGATATGGGTTTCAAAGTGGCCGCAATCCGCCACCCTATGCCCTACGGCGACCTAGTCGCCCAAAAAGTACAGCGCTACGCCGAACTCAGCGATCTGGATAAGCATGACTGCACTATCGAGGAACGTGAAGAATACGAACCTCATATTGTCAATGATGTTATCATTTACGCCGGTGTGGATTACGAAGCCATTTTGCGACAGGCCGAAGAAGAAGCCGATATCATCATTTGGGATGGCGGCAACAACGATCTTCCCTTCTATGCCCCTGACATGTCCATTGTGGTAGCAGATCCCCATCGTCCTGGCCACGAAGTTTCCTATCATCCCGGTGAGGCCGTTGTCCGGCAGGCAGATATCTTTGTCATCAACAAGGTGGATACAGCTGATGCCGAAGATGTGATGGCCGTTCAGGAGAGTTTGCAAACTCTGCGACCCGAGGCTGTAATTATCGAGGGCGCTTCACCCTTGTTTGTTGATGACCCTGCTGCGATCCGCGGCAAACGCGTCCTTGTGGTGGAAGATGGCCCAACGCTGACCCACGGCGAGATGGCCTACGGCGCCGGATGGGTTGCAGCACGCCGCTTTGGCGCTGCTGAGATTATAGACCCTCGTCCTTATGCTGTCGGTACCATCAAAGCTACATACGAGAAATACCCCACAACCGGCGATGTTCTCCCCGCCATGGGCTACGGCGATGAGCAAATGAAAGAGCTGGAACAGACCATCAACAACGCAGACGTGGACCTGGTAATAATCGGTACACCCATCGACTTGGGCAAATTGCTGAAGATCAACAAACCCACCCAACGAGTGCGTTACGAACTTCAGGAAATTGGTCAACCAACCCTGGAAGACTTATTAAAAGAGAAATTCGGGAAATAGTGAATGCAAACAACCATCGCACCTACCATTACACAACGCATTTTTCCAAGAACGAACCGTCTTGTTCGTGACATACCGTTAATCATTGGCGGCAGCTTGTTGGTAGCCGCCTTTGCACAAATCCGTATTGTGCTGCCCTTCACGCCAGTGCCCATCACCGGGCAGACATTGGCTGTTTTGCTGGTCGGTGCTGCTTTAGGTAAGAACCGCGCTGGCATCAGCATGCTGCTCTACCTAGGGATGGGGCTTGCTGGGATGCCAGTCTTCGCTGGCGGCGCACAGGGTTTAGCCTATCTAACCGGTGCCACTGGTGGCTACTTGATCGGCTTCGTCGCCGCGGCCTATGTCGTAGGCTGGCTGGCCGAGCAAGGCTTAGATCGAGACATACGCACAGCCTTTCTACCCTTCCTCATCGGAGAAATGGTAATCTACGCCTTTGGCCTGATCTGGCTGACCGTCTATATTGGTGATATGTCTAAAGCGTTAGTTCTTGGCTTCCATCCCTTTTTGGTAGGAGACGCGATCAAGGTTGCTTTGGCAGTTCTGCTCCTTCCCGGAGCATGGAAACTAGTTCGGTAGAAAATTTGAAAGTGTGAAGCAGGAAATAAGGAGTATGGAACCATTTGTTCCATACTCCTTATTTTTGTTCACAGATTATTTACTTTTTACGACTTAACCCTTTTAATACAGGTAATGCTTCGTCCAAAGTTCCCCCTAATCCCGTCAGCCATTCAGGCGGATTGACCGGATTCACGCCAAACCAAAAAGTATCTGTACCACTTGCCCCTTTATGTTGTGGTTGATGCCCGATAACATAATCTTCAAGGAATTTCTTACTTATCACCCAGCAATGTGCCTCTCGGGGGGATATCCCTAAGGCAATAACATATTCATAATTCTGATCTCGAATTTGTTGGAATTTATAAATTCCTGTTTTCCATAAGGTGGAAAACTTTATTTCTGCCCGGTGACCATTTATTATCAAATCAGCTTCAGGATCAGGGCTCGAATCAATTCGCAATCCCCTTGCAGCACACCAAGCAGAAATCAATCGAGCACCTAATTTCCCTTTCGATGCTGGAGGAAGATTTCTAATCCAACCAAATGGGCTTCCCTGCCATAACTCATCTCTAGCCTCTAGTTCTGCACGAATATGATTCCCTATAGATGCCAATAATTCAAAATCTGAACTCATAAACTACCCATCCCCATCTATTTAATCAAAAGGGTTATTTCCAATCCACTCGATACTATTTATTCCATAAAAAAAGTCCCACATAATTTTTGCTCTTCTTTTTGATTTTTCAATAATTATAAATTCCCTTTTCAAATCGAGACTTATCTTACTAAATAAACCATCTTTAGGAAATAGAGCTAAAACTACATCCTTTTCATCCGTTGATGAAGCAATCAATCTTTTTAACATTCCTTCATCTGTGATTTGGGTAAACCACCAAGTATCTGTTGGCAATTTTTTTGATTCTCGCTTTGCTTTCGACACTAAATTTGGAGCCATATATTCTATCCGATCAATAGATTCAACATTATATTTATAACCTAAGCTTTTCCCATAAATAAGAACACCCTCATGTTTTTGTGGCCAACTTACACTCTCGCGAGTTTTTTTCTCCGTAACCCAAACGATCTCATTTAAAAACAGATTCCTTGAAAAAATCCTGTCTAATAACAATGCTTTTATATAGTGAGTTTTTTCATTTTCGCCATGTAAATAAAAAGTACCAGTTTCTTTTAACTTCCTTTTTGCTTCTATAAAAAATGGTGCCATCCCTAATAAGTAACGTCTAAGATTGCCATCATAAGATATGGAGCCAATTTTCAAGAGATCTTCAATCTCATGCTTTTCGACATACTTTTTATTTATCGATATCCTACTCGGTAATCGGACATACACCAAATCAACTGATTCATCTTTCAATTCACACAAAGACTTAAACGCATCACCATAATAAATACGGTTTCCCATTAGTAATAAATCCTTAAATCTCTTTCCTAGATTCTAACAATCCATTCAATATCAGATTTGTATTTATGAAAACGAGTTTTCATGACTTCAAACGCTTGTGGGTTATTGTCTATCATAATGAACTTTCTATTTAATTCAAGACAACTCTCTCCTGTAGTTCCACTACCGGCAAAGAAATCTAACACAATATCATCCTGTTCTGATGAAATCTCGATCATTCTGTTTATTATCCCAATTGGTTTTTGAGTGGGGTACCCTGTTCTTCGTTTGCTATTTGTTGGAACGATTGTATGCCACCAGCAATCAGTCGGTTGAATTAATTTTGTTCCACTTTCAAATGGGGCTTTAAAGTGAATGTTCCGAATAGCATCCTTATTAAAATATAACTTTGAGGGGTTTTTTGCATACATCAAAATATTGTCATGCTTTGCCGGCCATTTGTTTCTCGGACGACCACCGTAGTCATACGCCCATATAATTTCATTTAAGAAACATTCTTCTCCGAAGATATCATCAAGCAGCAATCGACATGAATGGACTTCTCTGAAATCAATGTGGAAATACAAAGATCCATCCTCAGATAATATTCTATGTGCCTCTACGAGTCTAGGTTTTAGAAAACCAAGAAGGTAATCCTCGATAGGGTCATCAAACTTATCATTATATTCTCTAGTACCTAATGGAATGGTTTCGTATAACTTTCCTTGAAAACCTTTGCGATCACCATTCTCGGAGTGTACTGACTTTATCCTCGTTCTTTGCTGTGCTTTCCCTGTATTAAATGGTGGATCAATGTATATCAAATCAACTGATCCGTCATCCATTTCACATAAATGCGGGAGATTATCATCAATAATGATCTTATTCATCATTCCTTCGCTCCTATTCCAATAAGATCTCCCCTAATTATTCGGAACATATTTTCTACTATTTTAATTCATTTCCATCCAATATACAATGAAAATAATCCATAATCATTGAGAGTTGGTATTTAAAGTGCTATACTTTCTATCCTCGGGAGGAAACATGCAAGAATTAATATCAAGAGTGACTGTAATGGCTATTGGGGTCGATCAATACGAAGACCCAAGTTTTCGTAATCTTTATGGACCTTTGAGCGATCTGGACAATCTTCATAATCTCCTTGTTGGAAGCAAGCATACAGCTTTATTTGGGGATAATCAGTTTATATCCTTATTCAATCCATCTGCTCACGACCTCCGAAATCAAATCAACAATTATGTTTTGGAACGATCTGCAGATAAGGATATCATTTTGTTTTATTTCTCTGGGCATGGTGTTCCCGTTGGAAGAAATGATTTTGGTTTTTGTACTACAGATACGAAAATCTTTCCAAACAGGGGGCCATTACCCATGAGTGTTGTTAAATATAGCGAACTTCTCCGAAGTCTTGAGATTGCAAATGTAATTCCCATTGTGATAATTGATGCTTGCTACAGTGGACTAGCTGGTACCCCACACTACATTGAATCAATTGATGCCATATCGACAATGCGCGATCATATCCATAGCCGATTTGCAAGTGAATTCGCTTTACTTTGTGCATGCTCTGATGAACAATTCACCGAAGATACACCATACGGGGGTAAATTCAGCCAATATTTGTTTAGTATAGCTCAAGATGGATTATCTGGAGACGACGCTAGCACTCCTCTACTGAGCCTTCAATCAATTTTCAACAATCTAAACCGAAAGGTTCTTTCCGAAGTTTTTGAAGAGAGGCCAAGATTATTCATTGGACCTACCCTTCCTGAATTTCCCTTTGTAAAAAACACTAAATTCGCATTGAGATCTTATACTCTTTCTCCAACACTCGTAGATGTTGTCAAAGTTTTATGGAATGATGGAGAAGAGAGAAAACTAAGTCCTCATGAACTTGGAGAGCTATTAACAAAAGGGGCTTACTGCAACCATAATAAATTAAGTTTTTTGCCTTGGGATTTAGTTGAAACTATACCTGGAACTCGCATAAGAAGAATTTCTCCCCGAGGCAGAGATTTTATGCAAGGGATTCTTAGTGTTCCCCACAAAATAATCGAAGATCCCGTATCAGGAAGTCACATCAGAGCAAATAACACTCATAATGTCAGCATAGGTGATTACCAATAAATGATATTTCAACATCATAAAGGGAAAAAGATCGCTATTCGATTGGTCAAAATCAATGGGGAGCAACTGACGTTATACGTCTAGGCGGTAGCCAACCCCACGCAGGGTTTTTAAGAATTTCGGTTTACGGGGGTCTTTTTCAAGTGCTTTACGAAGCCAGCTGATATGTACATCCAAAGTACGCGTGTCTTCAACGAAATCCGTATCCCACACTTCACGGAACAGTTCATCGCGTTCGACCACAGTTCCGGGCTGACGCAATAAAACTTGCAGCAAATGGGAAAGGCGAGGTGTGAGGTGTGTTTTGCGCCCCTGACAACGAACCTGGTGACCTTCCAAATCTAAGAGAATTGGCCCAACCTTGAGATTATTCTTGCTTTTCATGGGCAGAAGAGCTTTGATGCGATTGTTGAGTTTTCGCACTGTGAAAGGCAATGAGAGTACTGCATTGGCAGCTACATCATCGAGTGAAGGGCAAATCCCTTCATCACAAATCAAAATAATCGGGCGGCTATTTTTGCTATCATTTAGAGATTGGCAAATCCGTAAACCGGTAGTACGCATAGATGGCGCGTTCACTACAACCACATGGGGTTTAAAGCTCTCTAAACAGGTTTGAGCATCCTTACCCGTCTGCGCGGTCTTAACTTTGTATTCTTTTGCGATTAGCTGCTCAGAGAATACCGGTGTCCCAGCATATTTGCCTTCAACACATAGAATCTTCGATCTCATAGGTTTTGTTATCGCCAATCCATGTTTCTAGCCCCTGTACGGTGGCTGTTTCCTAAGGCTTGATTGATTATACACACAACCTTAAAAAATAGCAAATGAGAAAGAGGTACTGTTAGGTACTTGTAAACTTTAAGATTTATCGCAATGAAAATGCTCTGGTGCGTGGGATAATTCATTGGAATAGAGATTAGATAGTATGGATTGAAAACTTCAGAGGAAGAGTTATGCTTATTCATTCTGCTACTCAATTACTTACGATCACTGGCTCACCACAGAGAGGGCATTCTTTGGGGGATTTAGGAATTATCGAGAATGGGGCGGTGCTGATCGAAGATGATTTGATCGCCGCGGTTGGTCCTAGCGACGAAATGCGCGCCATCTATGCCGATGAGGAAATGCTGGATGCTTCCGGTCGTGTGGTGATGCCTGGACTAGTTGACCCGCATACGCACGTCGTTTGGGCTGGTGATCGCGCCGCGGAGTTCGAGATGCGCATCCAGGGCAAGACGTATTTAGAAATCATGCAGGCTGGTGGGGGCATCGTTTCAACTGTTCGGAAAACTCGTTCGGCCACACTTGAAGAATTGCTTGCTGAAACACGCCCGCGATTGCAGCGCATGTTCGCCAACGGCACGACTACAGCCGAGGTTAAATCTGGCTATGGGTTAGACACTGAGACCGAAATTAAATCGCTTGAGGCTGTGCTTGCTCTTGATTCGGAAGGCCCCTTAGATTTAGTGCCAACTTTTCTGGGAGCACATGCCATTCCGCCCGAATTCAAAGATGATACCCAGGGCTATACTGATCTGGTTTGTGATGAGATGATACCTAAGCTAAAGGATTGGTGGCAGCATCCTGAGCGGATCCCCGAAGGGGAAGCGCAGTCGAAGGGAGCTCCTTACGTCGATGTATTCTGTGAGACGGGAGCATTTACTTTAGAGCAATCTCGACAGATTTTGGAAACCGCAAGAGAATTGGGATTCCCGCTCAAAATCCATGCCGATGAATTTGACAATCTTGGCGGGGCCGCGCTGGCAGCGGAATTGGGCACGGCTTCAGCAGACCATTTAGTGGTGACTTCGGATGAAGATATTGCTGCCATGGGAGCTTCAGATACGGTAGCGGTCTCTCTACCTTGCACGCCCTTCGGGTTAGCCGAAGGAGAATACACCCCAGCGAGAAAATTCCTGGATGCGAACTGCATCCTGGCCATCGCAACCGATATCAACCCTGGGACTGCCTGGTGTGAAAGTATGCAATTCGCCATTACACTAGCTTGTCGCTATTTACAACTAACACCAGCTCAAGCCATTGTCGCTGCTACGCTCAACGCCGCGGCAGCAATAAATCAACAAGAAAAGATCGGCTCCCTAGAACCCGGCAAACAAGCCGACCTACTGATCCTGGATGTACCCGATTACCGTCATCTTGGCTATCGCATCGGGAGCAACCTGGTGAAAACTGTGATCAAGAAAGGGAAAGTTTTTCCGAATTGAGGATTCCATGACAGATCAATTACTTACGGTACTGCTCGTCATCTTTGCTGTCGGCATAGTATGGAGTATATTGAAGGCCGCTCTTAAATTGACGATGAAAGTTTTTTCATGCGGTCTAGGGCTAATCCTGGCGATTGGACTCTTGATCCTACTAGTCACAAACACACAAATCTTCTAATTCCTATCTCCTAACACCTTATGCCTACCATTGAAACTGCCCGATCCTGGTATCCTGAAAACGACCCCGTGCATGGCTTTGACCATATCTTGCGCGTGTATAAAATGGCTGAACGTCTGGCCCGTGCCGAGGACGCTGATCTCGAGATTGTGCGCGCCGCGGCGCTGCTTCACGATGTTGACAGCAGTCAGCTATCAGCTGTCAGCGGTCAGCGCAAGTCACACCAACACTCCGCAGCTGATTTTGCCAAATCCGTTTTAGAATCAGAAGACTGGCCACAGGATCGCATCGAGGCTGTGGCGCACTGCATCCGGGCGCATCGCTTCAGAGATGACCGTGAGCAGCCCCAAACCCTGGAGGCCAAAGTGCTCTTCGATGCTGATAAGCTGGATGCCATCGGCGCAATTGGGGCAGTCAGGTCAATTGGCTACGCGGTTCTGGCCGAACAACCCCTGCACGCCGAACCTTCGGAGCAATTCTTGCAATCTGGCGAAAAGGAACTAGGCGAACCTCACACACCGTATCATGAGCACTTGTTCAAATTGAGCAAACTCAAAGAGCGTATGTTCACACAAAGTGGACGCGCCCAAGCTGAGGAGCGTCACCAATTTTTAGATGATTTCTTCGAACAATGGCAAGCCGAGTTAAGAGCCGAACGATGAAGAATATAACGCGAAGGCGCAAAGGACGCTAGATTTATTGTTTTTTTCCTTCACGTTCTTCGCATCTTTGCGGTAAGAAATTGAAATGACAAAACTTATTGGTCGATCAATTTATAAAAGCGCTGCTCAAGGGGAAGCGCTGGTGACTTCGATGGGAATCTCTTTCTTTGGCGGCGTAGATCCTGAATCCGGCATAATCGTCGAGCGCGGGCATGAATTAGAGGGGCAGTCTATCGCAGGGAAAGTATTGATATTCCCAACCGGCAAAGGGTCAACCGTGGGTTCTTACACGCTCTACAGACTCAAACACGCTGGTAAAGCCCCCGCAGCTATTATCAATGTAGAATGTGAAACCATCACAGCCGTGGGCTGCATCATCGCCGAAATCCCCTGTGTGGATCAAATCGAGATCGAAAAATTTAAAACTGGGATGCAGCTATTTGTGGACGGTGCAAAAAGTTGTGTGGAAATAAGGTAGAATCACTCTTATGAGCGTTGGAACCGCCCGCACAATCATGCTC
>CAZLNX010000184.1:0-11793 GCA_964560795.1 uncultured Anaerolineales bacterium
TGTGTTTGTTTTTCGTTAGCCCTTTATTTGATTTTCATGGCTTGGTAGTTACGCTTCTAGCAAAAATTATGCTGTTTATAGGGAGCTAGCCAATAACATCAAACGGCTTCCGCGAAACGCGGAAGCCTGGATCTTACTGAGTTTTGTTCATCGAAAACATCTTCAGTGCATAGATGCTGTGGAAAGGGCTCTCAAGATTGCCCCCCATTACAAGCATGCCACACAGCGCCAGGAAGAACTCCGCTCCGGCACAGATCAGATCTCCCTTATCGGTTCGTATTATCCATTAGAAACATCTCAAAAGAAAGCCTCGGCCACAATCGGGATCATTTCTAAATTAGTGATTGGTGTTATCGCTGCAGCGGTTATGTTTTTCTTGATGCAATCTGCGGTATCTGCAAAAGGTATCCAGAATTCATTCATTTTTTCGCAAACAGCAGAAAGCACGACGCAATCTCTACTTGATACCAAAGCTGAAACCGCTTTGCCTACACTTACACCAACACCAGGATCAATGGGAAAAAATGAATTGGGGAGAAAGTCTGGTGAAGTTGTCCAACTTGTTGTTTATGCCAGTTTGGAAGACGGTGATGGTAATGACGTAACCATTCCACGAACAGGGATTTCTGAAGGATGGAGTAGAGAAGACTTGGCAGCTTTTGGAGCAGGATCTACAACTCATGCTGATGAAGAAGTTATTACAACAGTTGTTCAAGCAACTGCTACAGCAACAGCTTCCTTTGAAGTCATCTTCCTTGATGATGGTGCCAGTGAGGGAGTCGACGAGGATAATGATAATGCCAGCACAATACCAGAGACTGCTGAAGAAGAAACTACTGATGACAACATCCCGGCGCTTGATCGGATCATCAATAAGCTAAAGAACGGGATTCCCTCCCAGGTGGTCGGCATATTTGTTGAAGACACTCTGGTCCTGAGGGCCGTTCAGCAGCCAACTAGCAATCCAGGCTATGTTGGTTCTGTATCTGGAACGGTGACCTATTTCGCCATGGTCAAGCAGACAACCGGCAACGACGGCCTGCTGGCTCACAATTATCTTTCAGGGTCAGAGTTCTTCTATCTTAGGCTCGGTCAGAGAATATTTCTAATCTACGGTGATGGCAACTATCGGGAATTTGATGTGAGCGAAATTAAACAATATCAAGCTACTTCTCCACTCAGCCCATATAGTAATTTCATCGATCTGATAACAGGTGATACCTTAGATTCAACTACCTTGTTCTATACAGTGTATGACGGGTATCTGCGACTCACCCTGCAGACTTGCATAGAACGGGATGGCGAATGGTCTTGGGGTCGCTATTTCATAATTGCACATGAAAATTAATAAAATAATTAGGTGAAAAGTGTGCGTTATTAATAAAGGGCGTTAAAGTTTTATTGATTTCCTACTAAGGAGGCGTGATGTTAACCAGACACTATTTTCATATTCTCAAGAATTCCTGGAGATTGGTTTTCATTACTGTCATTGTTGCCTGTATCATCTCGCTGACAGTATCCATCACATCAACCCCACTATACAAAGCTGAGGCGAACTTCATGATCTATCCGAATGAGAATATCGCCAGCAGTAGGGATGTTGCTACTAGCCTAAATACACTTGAGGGTCAGGCTGTCATTTCCACTTATGCCGATATCCTGAACAGCTATAGAGTCTTCAATGATACGATCTTGGCACTGGAAATTGATGCAAGTGAGGTTCAGGAATATATCAGCGAAATTAATATCCAGGAAGACTCAAATATCCTCGGCTATGCCATTGTCGGGCCGGACCCAGAAATGGCTACCCTCTTGGTGAATAATATTGGGCAGAATGGAATTGTACTGATCAACAGCATCTACCAGATCTTCGATATCGAATTTTTAGATCAGGCAATTAAACCCACTGTTCCGATCAGCCCCCAACCCTGGCGGAATTTACTGATCGCCTCTGGAATTGGGTTGCTGGGAGGAATCTTCTTTGCTTTTTTCTCATTTCAGATTCGAGTCCCATTAGAACTCTTCCGGGACCGTTTGATCACAGATCCTGATTCTGGAGCTTATACCCATAAGCATATTCACCGCACTCTGGTTCGGGAGATCAATCTTCTGAAACCTGATCCCATTGGTTTTGCCATCATTGAGATAGGCGGTCTTGCTGATTATATGGAGATCTTGCCAGACGTGATGACCAAACAGTTGCTTGGTAATATCACTGATATTTTCAAGCAACAATTGCGAGGGAATGATATTGTTGGACGCTGGTCTCAAACTCAATTTGCCATCCTACTGCCCTCCACACCAAAGGTAGGAACGGAACGAACTGTAAACCGTATCAGAGAGAAACTGTTGAAGTCAATCGAGATCGAACGTGCCGAAGATGAGATCTTACTCATCCCTTATGTAGGTATCACCCATAGCGAACTGGGGGATACGGTTGAAGATGTGATTTCATGTGTTTCCAGAGCACTGGAACTGGCCCTCGAAAAGCATGAATCAAATCTGCAATACTTCAAGCGTAAATAAAAGAAGGAGGATCTAACGATGCGTAAAAATCTCCTGGTACCCAATATCATTATCTTGGTCGGTAGTTTTTTATTGATCAGCGTATTCCCTGCCTTTGCCCAGGCTGATCAGAACGAGGTTTCCTTAGACTTCTCAGAACTCGGTGTGGATGAGTTCACTATACTGCAGGGACCTTACCAGATGCATACCCTTCAGTTCCGCCTTCCTTCCAATTGGGAGTTCAAAGATGGAGCCCATCTCAACCTTAATTTCACTACCTTCTTCAGCCTGTATGTATCTATTCAAGGAAATGAAGAAGTTGATCAGGTATTTGCCGGTGCGCTGTCCATCTATCTCAATGGGAAACTATTAGAATCTCACGTGGTTGAGCAAGATGGACAACAATCGCTTGAGGTCGCCCTACCAAGGGATGTATTACAGTCTACACATGGTCTGATCTCTCTGGCTTTTGAATGGGATTCTACCCACGCCTGCTATCAGAATATTTTTACATATATCCTTCTGGACAATAATTCAACCATCAAGATCCCATATTCAAAGACTTCTGTCTCCACCAGCTTGGCGGATTTCCCCATGCCCTTCTACTCACCAGGCTCGCTTTTCCCGCGTGAAACAGGGCTCGTAATCCCGTCTAGTGCATCTGCTGATGAGATTTCAGCAGCTATGGCTGTCTCGACCGGGCTGGAGCGATTCTCCAAAGGCGAGTTGAGCGTGAAGCTCTTTCACGAAGACCAGCTTGATTCATCCATCTTGGATGATTATGACTGGATTCTAATCGGCGATATCTCTGAGTTTGGTGTTCTATCAGGGACTGATATCCCTTCACAATACAATAGCCGCATCCTGGGATACGAAATCACAGAAAAAGATGGCGTGATTGCCAGTTTCGTATCCCCCTTTGATCCATCCCACCTGCTGGTTGTGATCAGCGGCGATTCTGATGAAGCTGTTAAAAAAGCCGGGCAAGCTTTTGGCAGCGGTGAAATGCTCCTAAATGCAGAGCAAAATTTGGTTGTGATCAAAGAATACCTTTCCGGCGAGGCAGGCGCTGTAGTTCCGGAACAGTTTGCCCTGGTTGACCTAGGCGTTTCAGATATTGTCTTTACCGATTTCGGAACCAATAAAGTAGAGTTCGAATTCGTTTTCCCTCAAGGTGCTTCGTTAAGCTCAGGTGTATACATCGATATCAATTATAACCATTCCCGCTTGCTGGATTATCTCACTTCCAATATGTGGGTCGAGATTAATGACGTTTATATCAGCAGCGTGCAGTTCAACGACAATAATGCGGACCTATCCATGGCACGTTTCATCATCCCTCCCACGGCAGTGGTTGGTGGGCGAAATGTGCTTACGATAGGTACGCACATCGCCGCCCGAAATATCTGTGCTGACCCCCGTGCAGGAGATATCTGGGTACAAGTCTTTGCTGACTCAAGTTTCATCTTGCCTCGAATGGAACAGAGTGTGGCGATCAAATTATCCAAGGTGAATAGCTTTCCAGAAATGTTTGTCACTTTCGACGATCTACAAGAGACAATATTTGTTATCTCTGATGATAATTTTGATGCCTGGCAGGCAGCCGTTAAGATCTCAGGTTTTATCGGCAGCCAAACTCCTGGAAACAGCTCTTTTGCCGGAGCGGTCTTCCTGGGTGAAATCAACGAAGATATTATTGCAGACAAGAATATCATCCTGATCAGTGAATTCGAGGATCTCTCCAGTTCAGATCCCCCAATTTTGTGGGAGATCCTACCGATTGAATCGAGTGGCGAGTTCTACGCCCTAGTTGGTGACCGATCAGTTTATTACTTGGATGAGAAGCAGGATTACGGCTTGCTTTCACTGGCTGAGTTTGAAAGTGGAAACGTGGGTTTAGGAATCGTCACCAAGGGCTCGGATGTGGTCGGCTGGACGGCAGATATGCTCCTAAATGATCAGCTCCTAACAAGCCTCTCAACCGAGAGCTTTGTGATTGTTCAAGGTCCTCAGGCAGTGCTGATGAATGTGAAAACTGTCCCTGAGGAAGCAATGGCTGAAAGAACCCTTCCAGAGGGCTTAGAGGCTGAAACCGAAGAAGAAACTGAAGTTGATGAAGCCCTAACCTACGCAAAGACCCAGAACCGATATGTTTCTGCTGTTCTCTTTGTGTTTTTGGCAGTGCTCCTGGTTCTGCTTCGTGAGGTTTATATCAATTATAAAGAAGGTTTTTGATGACCATATTAGGAGAAAACAAATGAGCGGCATTACCAAAACCATCCCCCAAAAACACGGGATCGAATCAATTGAAGCCTTATATGATGGGCGCGTCGGAGAATTTGAATTTCACATGGCAGGCAAACCGTCTCGTTTACAGGTTGGGGATTATGTTTACACAATCTGGCAAGATATGGTGGTAGGGCGATGTCAAATTGTCCGAATTGAGTTAGGTGCAGTCAATCCCGCGTCTGGAAAACCTCGCAGCTTGATCTATGTGAAGACTCCCGGAGAAAAACTCGAAAATTCATATCCGCGTAAGGGTCATCGCGGTACCCGATACTATGATGGGGAAGGTTGGGGCGGTTAACGACCACGATTCCAGAGTAAACTCACAAAAATGCAGAACGGCGTGTTTTGCCGTTCTGCCGTAAGCAAGACGCAGTCTTGCGACTATACCCCTAAAGAGACAGATTTCGAACACCACCCTTTCCTAATTCTAGGGGAAAATATGACTCAACGCAATTCAGGCAATAGATCTACAGATGATGCCGTGTATGTCAAATAAGGCCGAACGCTCTGCAGGTGCTCTTTTCTTTGCGAGTCATGTACAACTTTTTCCAAAGCCCTTGGATTTGGAAACCAGGTAACAAGAACATCTTCTATCTGTGGCTTGGCTGTCCCCAAAATATGATGATCGCAGCGGCCGTGCCAAATGATTTTTGCCCCAACACCCTGATAGGTGGATTGCCGAATCTCATGCCAGCGCTTTGCCGTTTCTAGGTTTCGCTTCATCCCTCCGCTGAACTCAATCAATACCATATGCTCTTCATCAAAATCGGGCAATTTGTCTTCTATTAAGGTTGTTGAAGCGATTAACCACTGGCCCTTGAGTCCCGCCTTCCGTGCTATTGTATTGCTCTTACCTTTCAAATTCGCTTGCAGAAAGGCTTTTGGGCTGGCATATTCCAGAAAGGCGATGGCTTGGAAGTTGGGTGCAGGTCCAGCCGTCATTTTCTCGGCAACCTTGCCAGACCACAGCATCCGAGAACCCAGCGGGGCTTGTGCTTTCTGCACCGATTGGGCATATAGTTCATAAGCTTCTTGGCCAGTCAGGTGGGCATAATCCTCGGTGGCCCGCCCCTTGAACGCGATGGTATTGATCATTACAAAGGGCTGCGCAGGACGAAGCAGCCCCATTGCCAGTTTCAGTGGGTTGGGAATTACGCCAAGACTGGCCTTTTCTAGTTCTTCACGATTTGAATTCATCTGCAGTAACCCTATTTAACCTGAGTTGCGTTTATCATTAATTTTCGTTGAGCGGAGGCGACGCTATGCGGCCCGATGGGCAGCCGAAGTCGCACGCTTATTGTACCCTTCGACTTCGCTCTGCTCCGCTCAGGGATTTGATAACTTTTTTATCCGCAACTCAGGTTATTTGTCTTCTGAAAAATGCCGCACAATGTATTTGCTGGTTGCCGAGGGCTCGTCATATAGCACCCAGTGTGTCGACTTTTCAAACGTGACCAGACGTCCCTCCTCACACATATCAACACTGAGGGCAGCCATCTCATAGCTGATGTGTGGATCTTGCTTCCCCCACAAAATGAGAGTCGGTACTTGAATTTTGTTTGATCCCACTGATTTACCCATTCCTCGGAGAGAGGCCCTGTACCAGTTGATCATCCCCGTCATGGCACCGGGCTGCCCCCAGGCTTGCCGATAACGATTGCGCTCTTCTTCGGTGAAGTCAACGGGCATGGCTGAGATCAGAAAGCGCCAGTTGTTTAGCCTGACAGCCCATTCTGGCAACTTGGGGATCTGAAAGAAAAATGCATACCAGCTTTTTAGCATTTGCTTTGGATGGGAGCGTAAGCAGCTCCCCATCACCTTCGGATGGGGCACATTGACGATAACAAGTTGCTTGATTCGATCGGGCTTGCGCATTGTAAGATTCCAACTGACCATGGCACCAAAATCGTGCCCGGCGAGGTGGAAATTGTCATAACCCATCTCGTCTGCCAGCCCGAGGATATCCTCCACCAGATGATCCATTTTGTAGCTGGCAACCCCCTGGGGCTTGTCGCTTAGGTTGTACCCTCTTTGGTCGGGAACAATCACTCGAAAACCAGAATCAGCCAAAGGTCTGATTTGGGCTTCCCATCCAAACCAGGCATCCGGAAATCCATGCAAGAGAATAACAGGCTTTCCATCTTCTGGTCCAGCCAGGGCAGTATGCAAGCGAATCCCGTTGGTTGTGATGTGTTCGAAGGTTATCGTCATTTTATCCTGAAAGCGCTTGGCTGACTTCATCGAGGGCCGTCACTTCTTCGGGCGTGAGTCGCCAGCCCATCGCGCCGAGGTTTTCGGCGGCTTGTTTGGCATTTTTTGCGCCGGGGATGGGCACGGTCCCCTTGCATATCGTCCAATTAAGGGCAATTTGTGCTGCAGTTTTCCCGTGGGCTGCGCCGGTTTCCTTAAGAAGGGTGATTAGCGGTTGGGCGCGGCGCAATTTTTCGGGGGTGTACATCCGTTTGCGAGGACCGGGTGGTGGGTTGTCCGGACCATACTTGCCGGTCACCATCCCTTTTGAAAGTGGGCTGTAGGCGATAACAGTGACGTCATTTTCCAGGCAGTAATCGAGCAGACCATTTTTTTCGATGCTCCGGTCAAACAGGCTGTACTCGACCTGGTTGGAAGCCAGGGGCACCCCCGCGGATTGTAGGGTTTCATTCGCTAGCTTGGTTTGTGTAGTATTGAAGTTGGAAACGCCCACCGAGCGAGTCAGATCTGCGGTTACCGCTTCGGCGAGGGCAGACACGTACTCTGGCTTACTCCACCGCCCAAAGGGCATGTGGATTTGGTATAGATCAACCTGGCTGAGCTGCAGGCGCTCCAGGCTTTTTTTGAGTCTGCGAATCAGAGCTTTTTTGCGCATCCGCCACGGAAATGGAAAGAATTTGGTTGCAATCAACACTTCTTTGGTTGTTGTGGGTAAAAATTTTCCCAAAAATCGTTCTGATCGGCCCATACCGTAGATTTCGGCAGTATCAAACCAGTTAGTGCCATTTGCCAGGCTGACGTCAAAGGCTTCTCGGATATCGGCGTCAGTATAGCTGCTGCCACCATACCCCCAAATCATCCGGTCTCCCCAGGCCCAAGCGCCCACGCCCACGGTGGTGATCATGATATCGGTTTTTCCAAGCGGTACCAGGTCTTGAGATGTTTTCATTTTTTTTATTTTCCTTTCAAATACAGCATTGCCGCTGAAAGCACTTCGGCCACCATCTGATCTCGAAAAACGGGATCATTAATCCTTCCTGTGTGAAACAAAATAAAAGGCACATTGACCATTCCCAAAGCAGTTGTGGCCGCCAGCAGTGGATCGCGTGTAACGAAATCTCCCCGCTCCATGCCTGTTTTCAGTAGACTTGCTAATACGTCAGCAGCGATCAATTTTCTATGTTGAAATTCTACTAAGAGTTGATTGTGCTTTTCAGGGATCACCCATCCCATCCGGTATAGATTTGGGTTCTCCTGGGCAAAAGTCACTAAGTTGCCCAGTATTTCTTCTACTAACGGGGGAATATCCTCCGATAACGCCCGTTCTGTAATCTCTTCAAATAGACTTGACCAGGTAGATAACAGTCGGTTCCGCAGTGCCGATAGGATCGCGGCCTGATTTTCGAAGTATGTAAACAATGACATATGCGACATCCCCAGGCGTTTCGCGATCGCCCGGCTGGTAATTGCATCTGGTCCATCTTCCTGTAATATGGCTGCAGTCACATCCAGGATTTTCTCGCGCATGGCGCGAATTTCTTCGTCTGTCTTTTTAGGGCGGGGCATAAATGCAACTCCTTTACAGGCTACGTGTAAATTATACACCGTACAAAAATGGGATTATTCAGGTCTTGACTTATAAACTGTACTGCGTATAATTTATACGATGTATATTTTACCACAATAATCTTGCTTCACAAAGAAGGAAATTATAGAGAAAACAGAATGAAAAACGAAAACACCATCCCCAAATTCATCTCAATAGTGGCAATTGTCCTGGGCTGCCTCGACCTCGTGCGCGGTTTCATGCACACAATCCTATTGGAGTACGCCGCAACCAATATCGCAGGATTGGATCTTTCTTCATCTGTGGCGATTGACCTATTACGCCTAATGGGATCCTTTGGTATTTCAAATTACATCACCGGCGTGATGTTGATTTTGTTGGGCTGGAAAGCACGTCACTTGGCACTGACAATGCTGGGCGCCATCCCTGCGGCCTATTTTATTGGTATTGTGGGCATCAAGCTTAATACAACTGCCTACGCTACAACCCAAGCGGAATGGGGCGGAACTCCCATGGTTATGGCTTATATGATCGTCTGTATTGTCACTTTCGTAGCAGGCACTATTTTGGCAAAAAAGAGTTCTCATGTTTGAAAAACTATTTCCACAAACCATTGACAACCAGTTTCGCGGCATGGCTATCGCCAAGTGGGTATTTGTAGCAATGACGGTCTTGACTGTTGGCCGCTCTCTAGCCCATATCTTCCTTGCCGATGGCGGCGCCCAATCGATTGCCACGATCCCACTCGATGAATTCACATCAAGCGGCGCGACGGTAATCATTGGTATGTTCGCCCAGTGGGGCTTGACCCAACTGATGTTCGGATTACTGTATGTACTTGTGATCTGGCGCTATCAATCATTGATTCCACTAATGTGGCTCTTCATCTTTTTTGAGTGGATGGGGCGTTTGTTATTGGGGTTCTACAAGCCATTTGAAACTGTGGGGCAAGCCCCCGGTGGAATTGGCAATCTGATCTTTCCTGTTGTAGCCTTGGTCATGTTGGTGCTTTCCTTGATAACTAAAGAAAACATATGAAAAAAACCTTATCCATCACTATTTTGGGTTTGCTCGCGGCGGTGCTGGGGGGTGTGGTTGGCGCGGTATCGGCTGGATTTCTTCACTTCATCGAGTGGGGACAGCATCTGCTCTGGGAGGAACTTACCAGCAGCCTGCCTTTGCAGACTTTACTGGTTGCCACATTGGGCGGCCTATTTATCGGCCTGTGCCAGCGCTACCTGGGCGATTATCCCAAGGGAATCAACGAAGCAATTTCCGAAATCCGTGAAACTGGCCGGTTGGACTATAAGCACCTACCGCACGGAATTCTCACCGCTTCCACTTCCCTGATCTTTGGCGCCAGCCTTGGCCCCGAAGCCGCCATCATGGATCTGATGGGCGGGCTGGGAACCTGGGCTGGAGATGTGATGCGTTCTTTTCGAAAACGTTTCGATCTGCCAGAACCGGAAAAATCGCAAAACCGGAATGCAAACATCATCCAAAAATGGCCAGCGATGATCGCATACACTGCTGGGGGTTTTGCTTTCGTCAAGCTGCTGGATGGCATGTACGGCAGCGGCTTGCTTGATTTGAGTGCCCACTCATTCCAATGGACAGATCTCCTATGGAGCATCCCCCTGGCGCTGGTCGGCGCAGCAGGTGGCTGGCTTTATCTCAAACTTCATCAATGGCTGAAAAAATGGATGACTCCCCTGGAGCAGAAACTTGTCTTGCGTGGCACCTTGGGCGGCTTTAGCCTGGGCCTGACTGCCCTCTTTCTGCCGATGGTGTTGTTCTCTGGTCAGCATCTGTTAAGTCCGATGTTTGATCAGGCTGCGCAACTCGGTTTCTGGATCCTTATGCTGACCGGGCTGGCGCGGCTGTTCCTGACCAGTCTGATGCTGAATACCGGGTGGAAAGGTGGTCAGTTCCTGCCGATCATGTTTGGAGGCGCCGCGTTGGGATTGGCGATCAGCGCACTGTTCCCGATTGTTCCGGTGTCGGTAGCCGCGCTTTCAGCCATGGGCGCACTCACCGCCGTGGTGTTGCCCAAACCGATATTTGCCCTGGCTTTAATGGCACTGATGTTTCCATTGGAATATCTCGGCGTTTCGATCGTTTCCGTTGGGCTAGTGATGATCGGAACACGAATTTCAGAAAAAACAAGAACAACGAGCTTGCCAGAAGTGGAAGTTGTTTTGGCAGGTGACTGAACACAAAAACTGACAGGAGTAACACATGTCTGAAAAAAGAAAATAAACCACAGAGACTTTTTGAAACTAGGTGGGACAGCCTCCCAATCTTTATTAATCGATCTGGGCGTTGAGTTTGCATAGCGAACTCCAAAACACAAATCCCGCAACGAGCGGGATTTGTGTCGTACCCTCACTGGCGACTGGCAATCGCAAAGCGATTGCTTGTGAGAACCTTCGGTTCTCATTCCCAAGAAAATCTTGAGTAAAATGCAGAACGTCACATTAGAAGTGCCGTTCTGCCGTAAGCAAGGCGCAGTCTTGCGACTGAAGCCTTGCGACAGTACCCCTAAAGCGACACTTGCCGAACGATCTCAGATGGATGTGGGGCAATTTCTAGAGATGCTGAGGTTCGAGAATCGCAGCAAACTAGAGGAATTGCCCGACGTTCTCAAGTAAGGTCGGGATGGTTTCTCAAAGTCAGAATATTTTCCCTATTGTATTGAACAAATACATATCCGTAAAGGCTGCGGCCCAGTACAGTGGCTACAGCTTACAGTACCTGCGTCGGATTCTGTGCTCTGGTAAGTTGCTGGGATTGAAGGTCGGCCAACTCTGGTTGATTGACAAAAATACCTTTGATGCTTACCTGGAGAACGCACAAGTATCTCATGACCGACGATTTGGCCCCAAGTAGTTTTTACTATCTCTTCCTGTTTACAACTGTATACAATTGGTTAAAAAGAGTGAAATGTGTCAGCCGGTTTACAAAATACCTGCTGATTCGAATCTGTGGCAAAAAACGTCCATCCCATATATACTGTCCTCTGAGGTGAAGAGTCTGCCAAATCGGCAGGTTTTTGTTTTTTATATGTATATGGTATTGGATACAATTATGCAACACAAGAGCCTTGAAACCACAATTATGGATCCTTAGAGAATATTCATGAATAATACTTACTTTTAGAAGCGGTTTAGAGCATAAATCGTGTTTACTAAAAGAGTCTCACCAAATGATTTTCGAACTAA
>CAZLNX010000185.1:0-11745 GCA_964560795.1 uncultured Anaerolineales bacterium
TTGACCTGATTCTATCCCGTTATGCCCTATTCAGGTGCGTAACATGAGTTATTAATTGATTGGAAAGGATGCGCCCACTATAGGGATTTCCCCCTCGCGGGTGAAGAAGCAATAATGAGAAATCTCCTACGAAAGAAACATTAAATTGATTCCATGTACAGTATAAATAACTAATGCCCCCAAAACAACAGTACTTAAGTAATGTTTTCTGCAATACGCAAATGATTTCCCCCGCTGGTAAATATCTTAGGAGTTACGCAGTTGCCCCCTGCTCTACGAGCACCCCCAAACCTTGGGGGGAATCAATAGATAACTCCCCCAAAATTGGGGTGGCGGGGGGGCTCCATCCGAAAAATTCTTTCCATCCGCGTAACTCCTAAACCTTAAAAAAAACATGCCCCATCCTCACAATCAGGATGGGGCATGTTTTTGATTTGTTGCCTGGTACTACTTTTCCATGGCAGGGAGATAAAGCTGTTCAGTATACTCTTTGATCATGCGCCGCATGCTGAACTGGGGTCCCAAGGTGCGAATCGATTCTTTTGATCTGGCAATCCACTCGCGGGGCAAATTGCCCTCGGAACGGTCGTAATACAGGGGGATGATCTCATTCTCTAAGATGTCGTAAAGGCTTTCGATATCCATCTGATCTTGAACATCCGGATCCTCGTGATCGGTTTCATCACCAATAGCCCAACCATTCATGCCGTTGTATCCCTCTCGCCACCAACCATCTAAGATCGAGAAGTTGAGCACACCGTTGAGGGCAGCCTTCTGCCCTGATGTGCCCGAGGCTTCGTTAGGTCGTAGAGGGGTATTAAGCCAGACATCAACACCCTGCACCAGGTAGCGTGCCACATTCATATCATAATCTTCCAAGAAAACCAGACGTCCGCCATTCTCAGCTTGCTTCACCGAACGGTAAACTTCCTGAATGAGCATTTTGCCGGGATTGTCATTGGGGTGGGCTTTCCCAGCGAAAATGATCTGTACCGGACGGTTCGGGCGGTTGATCAACTCAAGCAGTCGGTCCAAATCCTGAAGGATCAGGCTGGCGCGTTTGTACGTAGCAAAACGTCGGGCAAAGCCAATCGTCAGGGCATATGGATCCAACAAGACGCCCGAAGCAATCACCTGAACGGGGTGCACACCACCACGCAGCCACTGCTCACGAGCACGGTCGCGCATATAGAAGACAAGTTTACGCTTCAGGTGCCGGCGTACAACCCAATATTCTTCATCGGGGACATTTTCAATATCATCCCAAAGATCGGGCTCATCTAAATGCTCCATCCAATCACGGCCCAGATAACGGCGGAAAAGTTGGTCGAGTCGACGTGCTAGCCATGTCCCCGTATGGATACCATTGGTCACATAGGAAATAGGCACATCATCTTCTCGTCGATCAGGCCAGAGGAAATTCCACATCTTGCGAGCAACCTGGCCATGAAGCTCCGACACGCCATTCCTTCGTTCAGCAAAGCGGAACGCTAACAATGGCATAGAGAAAGTCTCTCCCCAAGACATCTCGCGGCGCGCCAGGTTTATAAATTGGTCGCGCTCCAAGCCAAGTTCAGGCCACAGGTGGGAGAAGTATTTGTCGATCAGCCAGAGTGGGAACTCATCGCTGCCAGCAGGCACCGGGGTGTGCGTTGTGAAAATGGTTGACTTACGAATTTCTTCCTGGGCTTTTTCGAAGCTATGCCCAGATGCAACTATTTCCCGCGATCTCTCCAGACTCATAAATGCGGAGTGGCCTTCATTCATATGCCATACCGCAGGGTTGTAGCCGAGATTGCGCAGGGCGCGGACGCCACCAATACCCAAAATAATTTCTTGGGAGATTCGCGCTTCCAGATCACTATTATAAAGACGGGATGTCAGCTCACGATCTTCGGCGCTATTACCATCTACGTCGGTATCCAGGAGATAGAGCGGCACCCGTCCTACATGGATCTCCCACAAACGTGCGAAAACTTCTCGTCCCGGAAGTTCCACAGACACAGTCAAGGGTTCATCGTTTTCGTCCAGGATCGGCATGACAGGCATATCATCGAACCGCAGACGCTTGAAACGTGCTTCCTGCCAGCCATCTTCGGTAATATGTTGAGAGAAATACCCTCGAGTATAGAGGAATCCTACTGCGATCAGCGGTAAGCCTAAATCACTGGCTTCCTTGAGATGATCGCCAGAAAGCACACCCAGGCCCCCAGCGTAGATCGGCAGCGTTTCGTGCATACCAAACTCAGTTGAGAAGTAGGCAATAGGTCGATTGATGCGGTCAGGATGTTCTTTCAAGAACCATGAATTATCAGCACGCATATACTGATCGAATAACCGGAAGATGCGATCATAATAATCTAGATAATTGCGATCTTGTGCAACAGCATTCAGTTGGGCGCGCTCAATCTGACGCAAAAACTGCACAGGATTATGGTAGGTTCGCTCCCACAAATCTTGATCAATGCGGCGGAATAAACGCTGGGCGTCAGGGGTCCAGGTCCACCATAAGTTATAGGCCAATTCCCCTAAGCGCGAGATTCGGCGCGGTAAACTAAAATGATTTGCAGGTTCAGCTCGAAATGATTTCATTCAAATACCTCGCGGTAAAGAGATTGTTTATATAACGAAAAATCACCCAGAACTGGTATGAGCACCGTATTCTGGGAGATTGTCAGGCTCGAGAGAAAATTTTGGAAAATCTATCAATCAGCATGTCGTTGAGGGCCTTAATCTTACCACCCAACACTATGGATGACAAATTAGAGTTGTTACTTCCGACATTTTCTAAACAAAGTTCGCTTGTGTGATATTCTGCCAAACGATACAATAAGCTATACATTAATCCTGTTTTCTCGTTTCATCATTTCACCATGACACAAACTGTACAACTCTTCGTCACTTGCCTGATCGACACCCTAGAACCCCAAATCGGCGAGGCCGTGGTTCAAGTATTGGAACGTCTCGGCTTAACTGTGAATTTTCTTCAAGATCAAACCTGTTGCGGTCAACCTGCCTTCAATGCGGGAATGCGTGAAGATGCCCGGGTAATGGCTCGGCATACAATTGAAGTGTTCGAAAAGGCTCCTGGCCCCATAGTGATTCCTTCCGGATCATGCGCAGCTATGCTTCGTCATGGCTATCCAGAGTTATTCGCGGATGACCCTGAATGGCTGCCGCGTGCAAAGGCACTAGCCCAGCGCACTTTTGAGTTTACCGAATTCCTTGTAGATGAACTGGGAATCACAGACGTAGGGGCGCACTTTTCAGGGGAAATCACCTACCACCCATCTTGCCACCTTCTACGAGGCATCGGAGTTGATCGCCAACCGCGCGACTTACTTGCAAATGTGGATAGAGCACAATTCCACGAACTGCCAAATCGCGAAGAGTGCTGCGGCTTTGGCGGCGTATTCTCTGTTGAGCATCCAGAAATCTCCGCCGAAATGCTCAAACGAAAGATAAAAAACACCGAAGACAGCGGAGCTGAAACCGTTGTGGTCTGCGACACCGGTTGCCTACTGCATATCAACGGGGGGCTGCACAGGCAAGGGAAAAACCCCAACGTCAAACATATCGCTGAAGTTCTATCTCAAGCGGAACGCTAACAACTACTCCATGAACGCTTTCCACTCGCAAATCAAAAAATCCCTGGCTAACCCCGTGCTGCAAGCAGCTCTGGACGCCAATGCCGAGAAGCGGATTTTGGCGCGGCAGACTGCTTACGAATCCCTCCCCGAACCCCTGGAGATCATTCGCCAACGCGCCCACAACGTGCGTTCTGAAACCGTCCAGAATCTTGACATCTATTTGCAGCAGTTCATTGCCAAGGTTGAAGATAACGGCATCATTGTCCACCGCGCTGCCGACGCGGCGGAAGCACGTCAAATAGTGCTCGACATCGCCAACAATTCACCGCGCGCCAACGGCGGGTTTGCGACCAGACACCAAGATAGCGAAAATTTAATAAATAATTTCCGCGTCAATCAGCGTTCATCAGCGTCCTTACTAATTGCAAAATCAAAAACCATGGTCAGCGAGGAGATTGGGCTCAACGAGGCTCTCGAGGCCGCGGGGATCGAGGCTGTGGAAACTGACTTAGGCGAGTATATTGTACAGCTGCGCGGCGAGTCACCAGCGCATATCATCACGCCCGCCGTACACCTGCGACGAAAAGAGATAGGAGAAACTTTCCACGAAAAGTTGGGCATCCCCCTGACCGAAGACATCCCCACCATGACCGACGCTGCCCGATTAGCCCTGCGCCAAACCTTTCTAGACGCTGATATCGGTCTTTCAGGCGTCAACTTTGGGGTGGCTGAAACCGGCTCGTTGTGCATCGTCACTAACGAAGGCAATGGCCGAATGGTCACTACCCTGCCTAAAACGCATATCGCCCTGATGGGCATGGAGCGGCTAGTTCCCACATTCGACGACCTGACCTTGATGCTGGCTCTACTCCCCCGTTCGGCCACCGGACAAAAAATTACCGTATATACCCAACTGATCCACAGCCCGCGCAGAGATGATGAGATCGACGGACCCGATGAGCGCCATCTCATTATTCTGGATAATGGCCGAGCCGCGCTGCGCGACACCCCACTCAACGACTCCCTGATGTGTATCCGCTGCGGGGCGTGCATCAACGCCTGCCCCATTTTCCGTGAGCTTGGCGGGCATGCATATGTCGGAGACCACGGCCAACGGACAATCTATCCTGGGCCGATCGGATCGGTAGTATCGCCGGGGCTCTTTGGGCAGGCTGAATTTGGTCATCTGGCGCAGGCCTCGACGCTGTGCGGCGCTTGCAAGGACGCTTGTCCCATTGATATCGATTTGCCGGAAATTTTGTTGCGGATTCGCGCGGGAAGTGTGGATCAAGAAGTGGGGAGCGAACCAGGGGTCGGACTGCCTTTCAGCGCAAAGCTGGGATTACGTCTGTTCCGATGGGCTGCTACGAAAGCGTGGCGCTTCAGACTCGCTCAGAGGTTGGCAGCCGTTTTCAGCAGAATCTTGTCTCCGCGCGGAGGCTATATGAAGATGCCCGCCTTTACAGGGTGGGGCTACTCGAAAGATTTCTCGCGTCCAGCAATACGTCCGTTCCGAGAAAGATACAAGACTCAACGCAGAGACGCAGAGTCCGAGGAGATAATTTTTGGGGAGAAGAAAGCACCTATTGGAAACCACAAAAAAACGCCACCATCCTACACGCCAAAGGCGTCTCCAACTGCTAAATTCAAAGAAGAACTGACTGCTCTCGGTGGCAATTTCACCCACTGCACAAGGGGTTCTCTTACAGATGATATTTTGGCATTACTCAAAGAGCGCGATATTACCGAAATCATGGCCTGGGAGCAAGCGTACTTACCCGAAGGTTTATTGGATTCTCTTCGAGAGCAAGGCATCCGCATCGAGCACACGCCCCACCCCAAACTCCAGGTCGGATTAACCGGCGCTTTGGCCGCAGTTGCCGAAACTGGGACGCTGGTTCAGCCTTCGGGCGCAGGACGCCCCCAATCTACTTCCCTATTACCAGATATTCACATCGCCATCTTGCATGAGAACAGCATATACGAAAATCTCCCGCAAGTACTCAACCTGCGGGAGATTAGAGAAGCATCATCTGCGGCACTGATCAGCGGACCCTCACGCACTGCAGACATCGAGATGACGCTGACTATCGGAGTTCATGGACCGGGAGAGGTGCATGTATTTTGTATTTAGGGAGTAACCCTAACAAGCGGTGCACGCCTGCGGGTAAAGAAAATCAGGCCAAACATCAGGAGTATCAACCCAATAAGGAAGAACTCAATCGGTAGTTGTAATTGAAACCGGTTCGATATAAGGCGAACACTTTGCCACATCAGGAATATCTCGTTTTGAAGTTGTACAGGCCAATGGGGAGGTAAAGAAGCAGACTGCCACAAGAATAATATCAATCCTGCCATCCCGGCTGAAAAGCCGCTCAAAGCATAATCTAACCAAGAAAGTTTGAACTTCGGGGCTGATTTTTGAATCTCAATTTGCTGCATTACAGCTGGAAAAATACTCGCAGGTGCAGGATCCAAAGGATAGGTCTGCAAAGCATCATCGACAATATCAAAGGAAGTTCGTTCGCTCTCACTTATACCCATAAAGGTTCCTCCTCGAACTGACGCAACGCTTCACGAAGCTGTTTGCGCGCCCGAAATATGCCCGTTTTGACCGTGCCTAACGGTATACCAACAATTTCTGAAATCTCCGCATAGGATAAATCTTGTTGAAATCGCATAGTGATTAGTACACGCTGGCTCTCCGGCAGAACATCGATCTGCTCGTGAAGATACCCACGCAGTTCTTCTGCATCCAGCGCAGCAGCGGGGCTGTGCATTGATGTTGAATCTTCCATCAAGTTAATAGAGTCGTCTGCAAGCTCAGAGATCTCTTTTCGCAAGCGGGGTAACCGGTTATAGCATAGATTCATCACGATGCGATACAGCCAAGTTTGAAAACGAGCTTTTCGACGAAAACGTGGCAGAGCACCCCATGCGCGAATGAAAGCTTCTTGTGAGAGATCCTCAGCATCTTGAGGGTCGCTAAGGGTGCGCAAGGCCAGGTTAAACACAAAACGCTGATGCTCGAGCACCAACTCAGCAAAGGCATCGGTGTCACCGGCTTGTGCTCGGCGCACAAGCTTCTCTTCACGCGCTTGGTCCAAAATGTTTCTCCTGTTAGATTAGACAGGTTAGGGAAAGAAAAGTTTCACAAGAATTCACCAAACTTTGTACTGGTCAGAAACATCTTGAACAGTATCCCTTGAAACTTATTGATAAGGAAACCAGGAATTCAGGAATAAAAAAATCATGGATTCCTGGCTTCCTTATGCAAACACATTGTTCAAGATGCTGTCGCTCAAGACAGAATTCGCCAAACTTGAAACTTTTCGATAAACAACCTGTCTAACTTAATGCAAAACACCTGTAGGAGGCATGTATGAAACGTAAATGGTTAATCGCAGGCATCTTGATTCTAGCTGAAATCATTTTGTGTGGTGGCATAATTCTGATCTCATGGGTAGGCATCGACAATCTTAAAAGCGAAGGTTTTCGGATCAGGATCTTTCATGCCGATCTGGTGTCTGCTGAAGCAGATGAAGAGTGGCAATTCTCCGCGGATGGTCCCACACTTCTCGAAATCGAATCCTCGGTGGGTGATATCAACGTGGTCGGCAGTGATACAGACCAGATCACCATCTTAGCCCACAAGACTGCCTGGCACTCATCCCAGGGCAAAGCCCAGGCAGAACTCGACGAATTGAACGTTACAGTGACACAAGTCGGCAACAAGATCACTGTTCGGTATCAGAAAGAGCCTAAAGTCGTCATCGCTGGCTCTATTCGAAGCGATACGGTAGATTTCACCATCACTGTACCAACAGATACATCTGTGACCACATCCACATCATCGGGTGATGTTTCTTTGGCAGATACCGCAGGAGATGCTGATCTACACAGCGAGTTTGGGGATATCTCTGTCAGAAATGTAGCAGGCCCGCTAAAAGTGGACAGTAACAGCGGCGAGATCGTCGCCCAAGGGATTTCTGCAGGGAAGAGAGACATCGATCTGCATACTGAGTTCGGGGATGTCAGCCTGGAAAACTCGACTGGAGATGGCATTGAAATCCGCTCAAACAGCGGGAAAATCAATCTAATGGATGTAGATGCTTCAGGCGATATCATGTTACACAGTGAATTCGGTAAGATCGAATTCGAGAGCGGGGGAGCCGCGCTTCTGACCATCGAAGCTAACAGCGGATCGATTACACTGACCAAACTAAACATCGAAGGATTTGTTGACACCCACAGCGATTTTGGCGATATCACCTTCAAAGAAGTCATCGCAGGTTCCTATGATCTGGATACCAACAGCGGTGAACTCACCGTAGAAGGTGCTGCAGGATCGATTCGGGCACACAGCGAATTTGGCGACATCGAAATCACTGGTGCTGAAGATGCTGACCTTGACTTAGATACCAACAGCGGCACGATTGAGTTCATCGGCTCGCTGGGTGATGGTCCTCATACTCTCAATACCGAATTCGGCAATATTCGTCTAGAGATTCCCGAGGATACCGCACTGACTTTCGAGTTGAAAACAGATTTCGGCAAAATCCGCTCAGATTTCCCCATTACACTCAGTGGAGATTTTGAAGATGATCACTGGGTGGGCACAATCAACGGCGGTGGCGCTGAACTGACCGCAAAAACCAACAGTGGTCAGATCTCGCTGGAAATCAGAGAGCCATAAACCAAACTATAGATAAAAGGAGATCGAACAATGGAAATGGTAGGTTCAGTTATCGCAACAACTGTAATATTCGTATGTGTATTTGGCTTTGTAGCCTATACTCGCTATCTTAATTACAAAGAAACCATTGCCTTGGCTGAAAAAGGATTATTACGCCAGAAGTATGCCCGACGAAATGGGAATGGAAAAGGAGCTCTACGTTGGGGGATCGTGATAGGTGCCATCGGCTTAGCATTGATCATTGGGCTATTCCCTATCTCTCTGAAGGAAAATTGGCTGTTACTGCTGATTGGCCTTCTGCCGACTTTCTTTGGATTAGGCCTGGTATTGGTGTATATCTTTACCAAAGAAAATGGAGATCAACCTGAAGCAGCCATCGAATCAGACCCCCCGGTGGAGATGCTTGAAGAATAATAGAATCAACCTAATGTAAAAGAATAACCACAGATGAATAAGATGAACACAGATATTCGTTTTGTATCAGCGTTCATCACCCTTCATCTGTGGTTTCTTAAATATCTATTTAAAGTATTTATTTCTTAGGAAGCTCTCGATAAACCCCATCGGGATCAGATTCAAACTCAGTCACTTTCTCAACAGCAGTAAGATTAAGTGGTCCATACAAATGGGGGAAGACATCGCCATCTGCTGGTTCCCAGCGGATTTCGGCATTCACACGCTGGGGGTCAATCCACAATAAGATCAGATCGGGCATATCACCATAGAATCGGTTGACCACTGACAATACTTGATCCGGTCGCGAGCAATGAATGAAGCCTTCGATCGCCAAGGATGCAGCGCGATACTCGCCGGCCGTTTTCGCCGACTTCCAATCGTTGCGAGTACAAATATGCACTATGAACTCACTTGTCTTTGTCATTTCGTTAGCCTCTCAATCTGTAAACTAGCAGTCCCAGATATTCTTTCAGGGAATGGGTTGTGCTACTCAAATTCGATGCACTGGGGAAAAAATTTAGTACTTGTGTGAGAAAATCCGGCTCCCAAAGTCGCTGCCAACCTTCTTCAGTGATACTATAATCGGTCGGTGCAGGGATAACATCAAAGCCCTGCTGTTCGAAGAGCATCACCGAGCGAGGCATATGAAACGCGGATGTGACCAGCACAATATGATCGATCCCCTTCTCTTGTAGCAATTCGTATGTATAAAGGGCATTCTCGTATGTATTACGAGATTCGGCCTCTTGCCATATATCATTCTCTGGTACTCCCAACATCAGAAGCAACTCGGTCATATTCTCAGCAGAGATCGCTCGTTCTCCAACCCATGGGACCTGCCCTCCTGAAACCAACAGATAAGGAGCTACACCTTGATGGTATAGATGTGCCCCATAGATCACCCGATCTCCGCCTCCACTAACCTCGACGGTGCTGCGCGGGTAAAGGGCAGCGTATGTACCTCCTCCTAATACTACAATCACATCAACTTCAGGAAATTCTTCAGGGGGGAGATATTGCCATTCGAGGTTGCGCTCCAGGGCGCTGGCGACCCAATTATTCCCACCAACCCAGATTAGGACAATCGCTAGGATGATAGCAGACTTCTGCCAAGCCTGTTTCTTGCGCAGTACTAGTGCCACACCAAGCAGGATCCAGGAAAATCCGAGGGGATAGATGAATAACGGCAGGAATTTAGAGATAAAGGAGAACATGATTCAGTAGATAGTGAATAGTAGTTAGTAGTTAATGAGAGATAGCATCGTATGGTAAGGTCAACACACTAAATATTGGATGTCATGGGATTGATCTCACCATAACATAATGGGGGCCAGATACGGGTTTGTGGAATTCTTCTCCCACAGACACAAAAGCCCAGTTTGCGATAAAAGCCCAAAATCGGTGTACGGGCGTTGCACCATAAATATGTACCCCCTTGCGATGCAATATGATCAATGCAGGCCCGAAGAGCCAGCCTGCCGATGCCCTTCCCACGTAGATCTTCGCGCACTGCCATGCCCCGCAGACGCCAAGCTCTTGGGTGCAAGCCATCGGGTGATGGATCCATATAAACCGTCGCAATCCCTACCAACTCATCGCCGATAAACGCGCCAGCATGATAGGCCTCAGGCTTTTCATCCGCCGGGCTAACTGCAGCAGAAAGTTGCGCGCCCGGCCGCAGCACATCCCGCCGTAGATGGAGCACCTGCTCGGCAGTGATTGATTTCAAAATAGTTTCTGTCATTCTTCAAACTGACCGGGGAAACCCGTCACATCCGCTCGTAAAACTTCTTCACCATCCTGGTTAATGCAGCGGCAGCCCAGGCGCACCCAGCCACGCTCTTCATCGGCATCGATAACTTCCGCTTCTGCGGTAATTGTATCGCCAATATACACTGGGGCAAGGAACTCGAACTTCATCTCCGTGGCCAGAAAAGCCCATAGGCCCCCAAGATGAGTCAACAAACTGGCTGTGAGCAAGCCGGGCACAATACGCTTCTTGAAGGGAGTTTGTTGGGCAAAAACCTCGTCAGTATGATAGGGATTGACATCCCAAGTCGCACCGATAAACAGCGAGACATCCCCATCAGTAAGTGTGCGGGAGAAGGATACCTTTTCGCCTACGCTAGGTGATTTTGGTATGCGATTTGGGAATTTGGATGCTTTCATATCCTGACAATCCTCCTTCAAAATTCAAGTTATCATTTTTATTAACACGAATGATAACGAATGATTCCTTATTTATTCGTTCTATTTGCCGATACGAGTCATTCACCTTTATCCCAATTTTACAATCATTCTTCAAATCCCCATTTGAATCCAATAGCATCTATAAATTGGTCAGCAGTTTCCCGCGCGCGAATCGAGCAAAACCTAAACCGACAGCTGTCCTAGTATCGACAAGTTCTAAACTCGTTCTAGCAAACATTTCCTGCAATTGGGGCTTGGTCCATCGATGATGAGTTTCTGCGCGGGCAGCCCAATTCAGCAGCGTTTCTCGGGCTAGACCATTTAAACTCCGCTGGTCAGCAAGCTCAGTTGCGGCATCGACATTAAGATGTTCCGAGGGATTGAGCAACGCGATTTGCCCGTTGGGTCGCAACAAACGGGTCATCTCTTCTAGTACGATCAGTGGCTGGGGTAGCAAAAAGAGTAAATTGCTGGCAGTCACCAGATCAAAAGTTCGTGATGGGAATGGTAATAACAGGCTGTCGGCAACAGCCACTTCCGGATGGAGAGACGCAGGCTGAAACATCGCTGGGTCAAGATCAACCCCAATAGCTTGACACTCTGCTTTCGCAAATAATGCAGGCAAAAGCCCAGGACCAGTACCTACATCAAGAGTTAGCCAGCCTGCCTGCGGACGACACCATTCCGCAAATTGAGCTAATACTCGTCCCCAGTTGGTTTGAGTTTGGAGTTCTAGGAAGTAGTCAGAATCAGACATACGAAGCTGATTGACTGACAAATCTCAGGAGGGTTTCCCTGATTGAGATGGGAAAA
>CAZLNX010000186.1:0-11734 GCA_964560795.1 uncultured Anaerolineales bacterium
CGATTCTTCCAGACCATTTCAAAAATGGGATCTTATTTTTGCACACCTCCTTATTGCTACTTGCCGCATGTACGCGAAGACATGAGTTCCGAAACAGGCCATGCGGCGGTAGATGCCACCTTCCGTTCAGCAGTGGCACATGGGTATGATAAAGTTAAGCTAAAATACTCGGGTGGTGAGGCACTCTTGCGAATTCCATTAATTTTGGAATTGCACCAATATGCCCATCAGCTTGCTGAAGAAGAATCTAGAAAACGCCTGTTACGAACTAAGAATAAGAAAAATGCTCTAGACCTTGATGGTATTGTGCTTAGCAACGGCACTTTACTCACTGAAGAAATAATTTCCAATCTCCAATCACTTGATTTACGATTGATGATCTCCCTTGATGGCATGGGTGATTGGCATGATGCTCAACGTCCCTACGCCGGGGGGCGAGGTACATTCACTGATGTTGCCGAAGCTGTGGAATTGTCTCTCGTGCGTAAACTTGTACCGCACATATCCATAACCGTCAGCGGACGCAATGCAGAAGGTCTATCGGAGATTATTGACTGGGTTTTGAAAAAGAATTTGCCCTTCAGCGTCAATTTCTACCGTCAAAATGATTTGTCGGTAAAACACGAAGATTTGAAACTTGAGGAAGAGAAAATCATTGCTGGAATGATGGGGGCTTTCGAAGTCATTGAGAACAATCTGCCTAAACATAGCCTGTTAGCTTCCCTGACCGACCGCGCTAATCTGTCCCTGCCTCATATGAAAACCTGTTCTGTAGGGCAAGATTATCTGGTGTTCGATCAGAATGGGCGCGTGGCCAAATGCCAGATGATGATGAATGAACCGGTTACCGACATCTATGCGGAAGATCCTTTGCAACTCGTCCGTGAGGATCAGTACGGTGTGCAGAATATCTCCGTTGAGGAGAAAGTAGGTTGTCGTAATTGTCAAGAACAATATTATTGTACAGGCGGTTGTCCCCAGGAAACCTATCGCGCCACTGGCCGCTATGATATCCAATCCCCCAACTGCAACATTTACAAAGCTATCTTCCCCGAAGTGCGTCGCCTCGAATTCCTGCGCCTGTTCAAATACGCCGGCGAATTCACCTAATACCCAATCCCTAATACCCATCGATTGAATTCAAAATGTAAGTAACCCTACGTTCCACCGCAGTACCCCAAGGGCATACTACGCGAAGCGGATGGAACGAGCGATAGTGAGAGATGGCGGATGGAACAAGAATATCCTGCTGGCAGCTGGCAACTGATCACTGTTCACTGAATACTGTAAACAAAAACCCCTCCTCACCAACCCGACGAGAAGGGGATTTTTCTTTTGACCAACTAATAAACCAACTAACTAACCAACAATCTCTACTTCGCGTACTCCGTCGCCCTGGTCTCGCGGATCACCGTCACCTTGATCTGCCCTGGATACTGCATGGTTTCTTCAATCTGCTTGGAGATGTCACGGGATAGCTGGATGGCGGCCAGGTCGTCGATGTCTTCGGGTTTGACGAAGATGCGCACCTCGCGTCCGGCCTGTAGGGCGTAGGTCTCTTTGACACCATCGTAGGTGTTGGCGATCTCTTCGAGAGCGCGCACGCGTTTGAGATACATTTCCAGGCTCTCGCGGCGTGCGCCGGGACGCGCACCGGAGATGGCATCGGCAGCCTCGACAATGACGGCTTCAACGGATTCTTGCTCAACCTCGTGGTGGTGGGAAGCAATTGTATTCAGAATTTTCTCATTGACGCCATAGCGTTTTGCGAAATCAGCACCGATCTGCGCGTGAGTACCTTCAACATTGTGGTCCATGGCCTTGCCCAGGTCGTGCAGCAGGGCGCCAGCCTTGGAAACTTCCACATTAGCTCCCAGCTCGGCAGCCAGCACCGAGGCCAGTTTCGATGTTTCCACGGCGTGCGCCAGTTGGTTCTGGCCGTAGGATGTGCGGAATTTGAGTCGACCCAGTTTCTTGGTGATCTCCTTGTGCAGCCCAGGGACACCTGCTTCGTAGGCGGCTTCCTCTCCAGCCTCACGGATCACGCGGTCAACTTCTTTAACCTCTTTCTTGACGATCTTCTCGATATGTGCCGGGTGAATGCGGCCGTCGAGAACTAATCGCTCCATCGAACGGCGGGCGACCTCGCGCCGCACCGGGTCGAAGGATGAGATGGTGATCGCTTCGGGGGTGTCATCGACAATCACATCGACCCCAGCAGCGCGCTCAAAGGCGTGGATATTGCGTCCATTGCGGCCGATGATGCGCCCCTTCATATCATCCGATGGCAGAACTACCGAAGATGATGTCACTTCGACAACGTGTTCGGATGCCACGCGTTGGATGGCATCGGCGACCATCTTGCGGGCTCGGCGTTCGCCCTCTTCTTGCGCTTCGGCTTCGACTGATCGAATAATGCGCGCCATATCATCGCGCGATTCTTTTTCGACATCGTCCAAGAGAAACTGTCGGGCTTCATCGGCACTCATTCTGGCGACCTGTTCGAGTTTCTCTCGGGTTTCGGCCTCGATCTTCTCAATATCGTTGGATTTTCGATCTATTGCACTTTGTCTTTTGTTCAGCGATTGCTCGCGGCGTTCCAGGCGTTCGGCGCGGGCGTCCATTTGATCATGGCGTCGCTGCAGGCGGTCTTCCGAGCGCGAGACTTCTTCTCGTCGGCGGGAGATTTCCGCATCAGCTTCTTCACGAACCTTGAGCATTTCGTCTTTGGCTTGGAGCTTAATTCCCCGCGCTTCTTCTCTCGCCTCGACTAAGATTCTATCCCCCTGATCTTTCAGCTTTAAATTCGCTTGCCGAACCTGGTAAGTTTTCAAGAAATAGCCGATTGCTACGCCTAAAGCTGCAGCTACAATTGATATCAATAAAATTTCAAATTCCATAGTTTTGCCTCGTTTCAGGTTATATATCTCTGTAATGAAGGAAGCATTGCATTTATGACTGCAAAAATAAATACCATTGCATGCTTCCCGGGCTGGGACCTACGGGATCTTGCTTTGGGGGGTTGCCCAGACCCTATGTGTTGTCTTGTTCCTCAGCCCAAACCCGTTCAACCACTGGTGCGGATACGCCATAGTTGAAACCACGGCGGGCCAGGAACCCCAATAATTTTTTCCGAAATTCAGGCCACTCATAGCGAAGATACTTACGAGCATTCTTCTTCGCGGCCTGGTAGGCGAGTTCCTCCTCGTTCAAATTCTGGAGGGCCTCTTCAATTACCTCTTGATCAACGCCTTTTTGGCGTAGTTCACTTTGCAGTGCCCGACGACCGCGCGGTCGAAACTCAGAACGATTTTCAACCCAGGTATTGGCGAAATGGAGATCATCCACCAGGTTATTGCGGCGCAGGCGTTCTAATACTTCTTCGATGACACTTTCTGGCGTGTCATGTTTGTTCAGGTTCCGGCGAATCTCTGATTCAGTGCGAACCCGGTAGCTGAGGAAGTTCAAAGCTCGTTGATATGCCTTTTCGCTGGCCTCAGCCTGTTTGAGCTGGCGAATTTTCTCTTCATCGATTTCCTGACCAATTTGCAGCCAGGCTGCCACGACTCGGAAAAGCCCAAATGCATATTCGTTATCCAAATACACGCTAACCCGGTCAGGGTTGTGTTTTTGAGCTTTCAACGCAGTAATTTTCGCCATGCTCGCAATAAAAAACCGTGGCTAATCTTCAAGCCACGGCTGCGCGCCTCAGTAATCTGGATCTCAGTCTTGTATGATGCTTTTTGCGTTCAGATGCTA
Source organism: uncultured Anaerolineales bacterium (assembly GCA_964560795.1). Taxonomy (GTDB): domain Bacteria; phylum Chloroflexota; class Anaerolineae; order Anaerolineales; family UBA11858; genus NIOZ-UU35. Next base: position 3,760 of record CAZLNX010000186.1, read on the forward strand.
AACAAACACCTGATAGATAAATTAATTAAGCTTAAGCTGCCCTTTGGTTTCTACGTTTTATTTTCTTGTTCCTGTTCAAAAAGCTTACTCACAACCTGCGGGCAAAATCCATACGTTAGTACGTGTACTGAGATCAAATTTCAAAGCCATGGCCGCGCGCGGAGAATAATGATTATATGAAACTCGCGCGGCGAGAAGATTTGAATGGAATTCAATAGGAAATCTAGCGAATTCCATTCTTGCTGAACTCAATGTCCAGCAGTCCAAGTGTCAATGTTCAAGTGGCATCAGCGGGGGTGGGAGCAGTTCACCACGAATGGTCGCTTCGATCTCCTCTACCAGGTCCCAGTTTTGGCGCAGGAAATCTTTGGCATTTTCTCGTCCCTGCGCAATTTTCTGGTCTCCGTACGAATAGTACGAACCCCGTTTGCTGATGATCTCCATGCCGGTTGCGATATCGAGCAAGTCACCGGCTTTGGAGATGCCTTCATTATACATGATATCAAATTCGGCTGTTGCAAAAGGTGGGGCAACCTTGTTCTTGACCACGCGCACGCGCGTGCGATTGCCTACAACTTCTGAGCCGATTTTGATTGTCTGGACACGGCGCACATCTAATCTCACCGATGCATAAAATTTGAGCGCCTGTCCGCCAGTGGTGGTTTCTGGATTTCCGTAGACCACGCCGATCTTTTGGCGGAGTTGGTTGGTGAAGATCACGGCCGTATTGGCTTGTTTGATTGCCCCAGAAAGTTTGCGTAAAGCCTGGGACATCAAGCGGGCCATTAAGCCCATATGGGAGTCGCCCATATCTCCGTCAAGCTCAGCCCGAGGGACCAGAGCAGCGACAGAATCAATCACAACCACATCTACTGCGCCAGAGCGCACCAGGGTTTCAGTAATTTCTAAAGCCTGCTCGCCCATATCAGGTTGGGCTATGAGCAGGTTATCGACATCCACACCGCAGGCCTCAGCGTATGCTGGGTCGAGGGCATGCTCCATATCAATGAAAGCAGCCGTGCCGCCCAGCTTCTGCGCCTCAGCGACGATGTGTTGCGTGATAGTTGTTTTTCCGGAAGATTCAGGGCCATAAATTTCCGTCACACGGCCCCGGGGTATGCCACCCACACCGAGTGCAATATCAAGGGAGAGGGATCCAGTGGGAATAGCGTCAACGGTTAAATGACGCGCATCACCTAATCGCATGATGATCCCTTCCCCAAATCTTTTGGTGATATCACCTAGAGCATTATTGAGTGCGGCTTGCTTCTCTTCGCTCACGGTGCAGTCTTCTCCTTAATAAACAAGTGGTATCAGTTTAACATGATTGACTCAATAATGGAAGGTATCGACATCTCTCATCATTTTAAGGTTACGAAACACATGTTTTGTTTAGCAGATTAGCAAGAAATGGTAAGTGTCCAGTCATTTTTATGACAAACGCAACTGTCAGAATCGCATACATTTGAGAGAATTGGGGTTATTAGATAACGTATGAGAACGGCACAAAGTGTGGTGCAAAGTTCGGGATAGATGATCACCAAAAATTAAGTTCGTTTATCCCTCCCAAAAAGGAGATGTTCCAAATGAGTAAAATTACTCGAGAAGATGCGCTTGAGTATCATCGTTTAAACGGCAAACCGGGGAAAATTGCTATCCTCCCCACAAAGCCGCTGGATACGCAGCGTGATCTTTCCCTGGCATATTCCCCCGGTGTGGCGATCCCAGTTTTGGAAATCGCTGAAGATCCAGCTCTGGCATATGAATATACTTCCAGGGGCAATTTGGTTGCTGTTGTTTCCAATGGAACTGCGATCTTAGGTTTAGGGGATCGAGGCGCATTAGCTTCTAAGCCGGTGATGGAAGGCAAAGGGGTGCTCTTTAAGGCGTTTTCAGATATTGACGTTTTCGACATCGAACTGGACGTTCAGGATCCTGACGAGTTGATCCGGGTTGTGGCTGCCATGGCGCCGACTTTTGGCGGAATCAACCTTGAAGATATCAAAGCTCCGGAATGTTTCTATATTGAAGAGACGCTCAAAGAGATGCTGGATATTCCCGTTTTTCACGATGATCAGCATGGTACAGCGATTATCTCTTCGGCTGGCTTGTTGAACAGTTTGGAAGTTGTAGGCAAAGATATCGGCGAGATCAAAATCGCCATCTCTGGTGCGGGCGCCTCGGCGATTTCGTGTGCTGACCTGGCTGTACAGTTAGGTGTGAAACGCGACAATATTCTGATGGTGGACAGCCGCGGTGTGATTTTCAAGGGTCGGGAGGGGTTGAACAAATATAAAGAGCGCTTTGCCCCCGAAACCGATGCGCGTACCCTGGCAGACGCTGTGCGCGGTGCGGATGTGTTCTACGGCCTCTCGGTGGCGGATGTACTGACCCCTGAGATGGTCAAGACCATGGCCGACCAACCGATCATCTTTGCTATGGCCAACCCGGACCCGGAGATCAAGTATGATCTGGCTAAGGAAGTCCGTCCCGATGCCATCGTAGCTACTGGTCGTTCAGATTTCCCCAACCAGGTCAACAATGTCTTGGGCTTCCCCTTCATTTTCCGGGGTGCGTTGGATGTGCGCGCCAGCGCCATTAATGATGAAATGAAAATTGCTGCCGCCCACGCCTTGGCCGCCCTAACCAAAGAGGATGTGCCAGACAGTGTGCTGCGGGCATACGGCGTTGACAGCATGAAGTTGGGACCCGAATATATCATTCCCAAACCATTCGACCCACGTGTGTTGATCTGGGAGGCTCCTGCAGTCGCTAAGGCGGCGATGGAAACCGGTGTTGCACGCAAGGAAATCGATCTCGATGAGTATCGCGAGCAGCTTGCCTTCCGACAAGGTATGGGCCAGCGCGTGCGCCATTTCATTATGAACAAGGCAAAAGCGGCTTCACCCAAGAAACGCGTTGTTTTTGCTGAAGGTGAGGAAGATAAAGTGCTGCGAGCGGCTGCACAAGTTGAGGAAGAGGGGATTGGTATTCCCATCCTAGTTGGGCAGGAAGATTTCATTCATGAACGAGTGACTGCATTAGGTTTACGTTGCTGTCCAAAAATCATCAATCCGCGTGAATTCGATCGGTTGGATGAATACGCGCAAGCATTTTCCGAACTGCGACAGCGTAAAGGCGTTAGCATAAGCGATGCTCAAAAGCTGGTCAAAGAGCCCAATGTATTTGGCCCCATGATGGTCAAGATGGGTGATGCGGATGCATTCGTATCTGGCCTGACCTACCAGTATCCCGAAGTACTGCGCCCAGCATTACAAATTCATCATACGAAACCTGGCTCAGACAAAGCCGCAGCGGCTTATATCATGGTTGTCAATGATCGGGTGTACATCTTCGCTGATGCGACTGTAAACATTGATCCTTCAGCGGAAGACCTGGCTGAGATCGCTTGCCTGGCTGCTGATTTAGCGCATCAGCTTGAAATTGAGCCGCGCGTGGCGCTGCTCTCCTTCTCCAATTTCGGCAGCACACCGCATCCCATGACGGCAAAGGTGCAAAAAGCGTTGAAGCTTATCCGTGAGAAGAACCCCGATTTGGTCGTCGATGGTGAGATGCAGGCGGATACGGCGGTAGTGCCTGAGATCGTCGATGAGCGTTTCCCCTTCAGTACAGTGAAAGATGCCAATGTCCTTATCTTCCCCTCACTGGAGGCAGCTAATGTAGCTTACAAGCTGTTGGCCCGTCTGGGTGGAGCAAAGGCAATTGGACCCATCCTTCTAGGTGTTGGTGCTCCTGTTCATGTCCTACAGACCGGCGACGAAGTGCGCGATATCGTCAATATTGCCGGCGTGGCCGTGATGGATGCAGTCAGTCGAGAGGAGTAGGTAGCGAACGTAGCCAATTGGCGAAAATTTTGTAAATCAGACAGCCGACGGCAGACTGCGGACCGCGAACGTGAAATACTCAAAGCGGTCTGTGGTCCGCGGTCGGTTGTCTTATGGTAGGATTCGGTTGTTGAATCCACCATATCGGAGGTTCCTGATTGAGCGAAATAACGAAGATTTGTTTTGTTTGTTTAGGCAACATTGTTCGCAGCCCGCTGGCCGAGAATATGTTTCAGCATCTGGCTGAAGGTGCGGATTTGGGTCATAAGTATGAAGTCGATTCGGCCGGCACATCAGGCTGGCATGTAGGGGAGCAGCCCGACCGGCGCATGCGACGGGTGGCCGCGGGCCATGGCTTCAAATACGATGGCAGGGGGCGTCAGTTCAAGCAGCGTGATTTCGAAGAGTTTGATCTAGTCATTGCCATGGACTCGGATAACCGCGCGAATTTATCCCGATTAGCGCGTACGGACGATGAGCGTTCAAAGGTTCACTTGATGCGTGAATATGATCCCCAAGGCAGCCCCACCGCACCGGTCCCAGATCCCTATTATGGCGGCATCGACGGCTTCGAAGAGGTCTTCCAGATCGTCAAGCGTGCTTGCCAGGGTTTGCTGGATGCGTTGGAAAGTGGGGATGCAGGGATGTAACGAGTGAGTGTGTCGTAGAACCTGCTATCATTTTTTTTCTCGCATCCAAAACTCAAACTGATGATCCCCGAGCCCGTAAAAACGTGGTTAATTGAAAACGATTTTGGTGGAGTAACTTCCAGCCATGCTGTTGGGGGTGGCTGCATTAATAATGGCATGGTCGTAAAGACTGAATCTGGGAAATCGTTCTTCCTGAAGACCAATCGAAGTACACCTCCCGATATGTTTGCCAGGGAAGTTGAAGGCTTGAATTCGTTGATGGTAGAAGGCGGTCCTGTCGTACCAAAGCCATATTTTCATGGGAAAGATTTCATTCTGATGGAGGATCTTTCTCCAGCCTCTCCAGGCAGAGATTATTGGCCGGAATTCGGCCGTCGATTGGCAGCTTTGCACAATCACACCAATGCTCAATTTGGGTTTGATCACGACAACTATATCGGTAGCACTCCACAACCAAATCCCTGGACTGATGATGGGCATGTTTTCTTTGGGGAAAGTCGTTTGCTGTATATGACGCGCCTGGCACAAGAGCGCGGTCTGATGGATAACGACGATGTGCGCAGGGTTGAACGATTACTATCAAAGCTGCCTGATCTGATCCCCCAACAACCTGTTTCTCTTCTTCATGGTGATCTATGGAGTGGAAACGCTACCAGCGACTCTAACGGGGAGCCTGCTATCATTGATCCAGCAACTCATTATGGTTGGGCTGAGGCCGAGTTAGCCATGACAACCCTTTTCGGTTCTTTCCCCAATGCTTTCTACCGGGCTTACGAAGAAGTTCGCCCATTGGAATATAGCTTTCGCTCACGTTTTCCCATTTATAACCTTTATCATTTGCTCAATCATCTCAATATATTCGGACGCAGCTATTTAGGGCAAGTACAATCTATCATCCGTCAGTTCTCATAAAATGTTGCCTCCACCTGCAATCATCTGCGGTTACAAATATGTCAAACAACGAAATTCGCTTCGAACACATCAAAGTCAAAGATTTACAGGAATTTGCTGAGCGCGTCTTGGGTAACTCGAGAAAGGGTCAATTTGTACCTATTACCATGCAGCGCGCCATTGCTCATGCCAATAATCCCTATGCCGCCAAGAATGATGTCGGTTTGTTGGTAGCCATCGATAGCGATGATGAAGTGGTGGGTTATTTCGGTATCCTGCCTCTGTTGCTGCGTAACGGTGATGAATGCTTCAAGGCCAACTGGTTTACCACCTGGTCGGTTTCCTCGAAAGTGCGTGGTCGAGGCGTCGGGGCACAGCTGATGGCCGAGGCACTCAGTCTCAAACTGGATTACCTGATTGTGGGCAGCGTACATGCCCGGCGAGTGTGTCAAAAATACGGTTTTTGGGAGCGTCAGCCGCTGTCATACTATTGGCTGGATACCACGGGTATGGGACATCTTAATCCCTTGGTGTGGCTGCGGCGGGGATATCGCAAACTGCTGCACTTATTGCGGATAAATCGTGAAGTTAAACTGAAGACACCCTTCATAGACCGCCTCGACAGTTGGATTGGGCCAGTTCTAAAAAGATTATTCTACGCCCTGATCACCGGCCCTCAGACTAAAGTTTTGGCTGATATCCGCTTTGAAGAGGTCGATCAAATCCAAAGAGAACCGGCCACCCGACCCCATCGACCACAGGTTGAACTGCACCGTGGTGTGGACGCAGTCAATTGGATGCTGAGATATCCCTGGGTAGTCGAGACTGGCCAATCGATCACTGAAGAGATGGATTATTTTTTCAGCGACGCGCGCGCCATGTATCGTTTCATTGCCTTGGAAGTATTCTCCCCTGATAATGAGTTTAAGGGCTTTGTGGTTTATTCGATATCCCAAAAAGGATCAAAAATGGTTCTGCGGACGCTGGATTACAGTTTTCCCAACCCATCTGACCAACATTATGTATTAGCCCTGGCGATCCACTTTGGCCGACAATACCTGGCGGATATTATAGAGATTCCAACCGAAGCAGCCGCAGAACTACGCCCGCGCCTTTTAGCCAAATTGCTTTTGCACAAGAAAGAACGCATTTACCAGTGTATGCCTAAAGATGGAGAAAGCCCTTTAGCACAAGCCTGGGAAGAGATCACCCTAAAGCTTGTAGATGGTGATATGGCGTTCTCATAACTGTTTCACGTTGGATATGAAAAAACAATTAACACGCTTACTGGATCTTATTTCTAATCTCATACCCTTGCATTTGTATCCGATACTCATGAAGCGAGATGGTATCGATTTCTTTTATCATGCCGTCTCCGATGAACCCATGGATCATGCCCGGCATTTGTATCCTGTGGTGCCTGTGGTACAGTTTGAAGATGCGCTGGATTATCTGCGAGAGCGTTACCCGTTCGTTTCCTATAATCTCATCCATGCTCATCGAATTGCCGGGGAATCTTTGCCCAAGAATTCTGTGCACATCTCATTTGATGATGGCTTCGCCGAGTGTTTTTCAGTTGTTAGACCCGTACTTCTGAAGCGATCCATCCCCTGTACCTTCTTCATCTCCACAGATTGGATCGATAACCAGGCCATGTTCTATCGCAACAAGATCTCCCTATGCGTCGATCGCCTGAGAGGTAACCCGTCACTTATTTCTGAGATCGACACCTGGGCGCCCGATGCTCCGACCCTCGACGCCGTAGTCCAATGGCTCAAGGAATTTCGTCTGTCCGATATAGAAAAAATCGATGCGGTTTGTGACGCTTTAGGCGTAGATTGGGAGACTTTTTTACAAGAAAGCCAGCCCTATTTAACCATTCCACAAATCCAGCAGATGCATGCTGAAGGGTTCACCATCGGCGCGCATACCAAAACGCATCGCAAATTGAAAGATCTGCCGGATGCTGAGATCGAAGAAGAAATTGTCGAATCATGCCGAAGAATTCGGGAAATCACTGGGCAGGAAATCGTGCCCTTCTCTTTCCCACACTCAGCATTCGGTATTGACCGCGCTTTGTTGGCAGACATTCGAGCCAGGCACCCTATTATTGGGTTGCTCTTTGACACCAAAGGTGTCAGGAAAGACGAAAACTTCATTGTCAATCGCGTTTGGGCTGAACGACCGTTGACCCCTGAGCGCAAATTGCATTCTCTCCCAGAAGTGTTGCATAACGCCTATCAAGAAGCCTGGGTGGATGAATTGATGGGTTGGGGACGTAAGCTGCGGGATGTGTAGCTCGGTAATAACGAAGATGTAATGCTAAGAAATAATAATCTCCGGGATGCTCAAGCGATCTCCCGGAGATTTTGCTAATAAATAGTCTTGGTGCAATACTGTAAGACGATCTTATTGCCTCAGTGGGCAGTTTGGCATCGATTCGCTGATCGTATCTGCCTGATATAGTGATTGACACTCTATTGGGTTGCAACAGGTTTGGCAAACCCTTTTTATGCTTCGAACACTTTGTAATTTGGTATTTGATTAGCGATCAAGACGGGACTAACAAAGGTGGCGGAATGCCTTGAG
>CAZLNX010000187.1:0-11677 GCA_964560795.1 uncultured Anaerolineales bacterium
CAATGTAGGGATTCAGGATCACAGCCCAATATAGCTCGTCGATCCACCATTTGTTTTCCATGCCTTTGAAGATGATGCCTAGCCGTGTGAGTGGATCTTTGTCCTCGAAGGTGACCACTGACGTGCTGCGTCCGTAGAGCAGCCAGGAAATTCCAATCGCTAGCAAGGCCAGCACCGTGGATGTGATTGCCACGGTCATATTGAACTGTCCGTGGTGCAGGTGCAGGTGGAATTTTTCGTATGTTAGCTCGATCCAGTGGGTAAAGGTGCCCACACCGGGCAGATTGAGCGCGCCGCCTAAAATTGAGAGAGCTGCCAGCACCATCAAGGGCACGGTCATCACAGGGGGACTTTCTTCGGCGTGTTCGGCAGCTTCGTGTTTGAATTTGCCGAAAAAGACCATCCAGATCTGACGGCCCATGTAGAAAGCGGTGAAAAAAGCGGCGATAGCCAGCAAAATATAGACCGTGAAGTTGAGCGAATTCGCCTCAGCCAGGATTTCGTCTTTGGACCAGAATCCGGCGAAGGGGAAGATGCCTGCCAAAGCCAATGTGCCGATCATGTACAACCAGAACGTGATCGGCATGGTTTTGCGCATGCCGCCCATATTGCGCATATCGCCGGGGTCAAAGATTTCATCTTCGTGGTGGTCGCTGTGTCCATGGTCATCATGATCATGGTGACCATGGTGATGTCCACGCTCGACACCTAAAATTACTGATCCGGCCGAGAGGAAGAGCAGTGCCTTGAAAAAGGCGTGTGTTACCAGGTGGAACATTCCGGCCACAAAAGCGCCCATGCCTACGGCAGCCACCATGAAGCCCAACTGGCTGATGGTAGAGTAGGCTAGAACTTTTTTGATGTCATACTGACCGACGGCGATCGTCGCGGCGAAGAGCGCCGTAGCTCCACCTACCAGGGCTACGATGCCCTGGGCTTCAGGGACGGTCACATACAGCGGCGCTGAGCGAGCTACCAGATAGACACCGGCGGTGACCATCGTAGCGGCGTGGATCAGGGCCGAAACCGGGGTCGGGCCGGCCATAGCATCGGGCAGCCAGACATAAAGCGGAATCTGGGCTGATTTTCCGGCCACCCCCAACAGCATGAATAACGTAATGGCTACTATTACACCAGGATGGATTTCGGCGACGTGATGCACACCCTCGAAAACGGTGTCAAATTGAACGCTGCCAAAGCTCCAAAACATCAAAAAGCCAGCGATCAAGAAACCAAAGTCGCCGACGCGGTTAGTGACGAAGGCTTTCTTGGCGGCATTGGCATTGTCGTTGCTGTCTCGCCCCAGGGTATCTTTGTCGTACCAGAAACCGATCAGCAGAAACGAGCACAAACCGACGCCTTCCCAGCCCACAAAGAGCATCAGATAATTGTCGCCGCTGACCAGGATCATCATGGCCGCGATGAACAAGTTCAGGAAGACGAAGAAACGGCGGAAGCGTCCTGGGTCGTTCTTGAAGCGCACATCCTCGTGCATGTAGCCGATGGCGTAGATGTGGATCAACGTGCCGACACCGCCCACGACCATCATCATGGTGGTGGAAAGGGTGTCCACGCGGAAGGCCCAATCGAGCTGAAGCTCTCCAATGGCAATCCACTCTGCCAGGAGCACAGTCGCCCCCTCGTGGTGAGCTTGCAAGGAGACTGCCAACAGAACGGCGACCACAAAGGTCAATCCCGATGCAATGCTGGCTACCGTGCCGATGACCTTCTCGCTGAAACGACTGCCAAATATGATATTAATCAGCAGCCCGATCACCGGGAAGAAAACCAGCCAGGGTGCTAAGTAGAAGAATGTGGGGCCGGAAGAAGTTATTTCACTTAGGAGCATAAGGTTCTCCAATTAATACGGGTATTGGATATGGGTTATTTGAAATTCAAAATTACTTAAAATCAATCCCCAAAATCAAATACCTACCTATCCTTTCAAACTACTCATCTGGTCGACATCGATACTTTGTTTGCGGCGGAAGATGGCTACGATCAGAGCCAGTCCTACGGCAACTTCAGCGGCAGCAACGGTCATGATAAAGAATACGAATATTTGGCCGCTGAGCGCCTCGTGAACGCGGGCAAAAGCAACGAAAGCCAGGTTGGCGGCGTTGAGCATCAATTCAATCGACATAAAAATAATGATAGCATTTCGTCGGATCAAAACGCCTAATGCACCGATAGAAAATAAGATTGCAGATACTGCGATGTAAAAAGAAACTGGGAGCATAAGATTCTCCTCAATGATGAAAGAGCTAAGCGCCCTTTTTCTCTCTGCGGGTCAGAACGATGGCACCGATCATGGCCACAAGCAGCAAAATGGAGGTTACTTCGAAGGGCAGCAAATATTCCTGAAACAGCATAGTGCCGATCGATGCCGGGCTGCCAAAGCCTTCAGGTAAGTTCTGCGCGGCTGTGATCTGCTCGGTTTGGAAGAAGAGCACGTAAAGGGTTTCAATGATCAGGCCCAAACCCAGGATGATTGCCAAAGGACGCTGCCAGGCCAGGGATTCGCTCTCACCAAGCTTTTCTGCACCCAGGAGCATAATCACAAAGAGGAATAGCACCATGATCGCTCCAGCGTAAACAGCCACCTGGCTGACAGCGATAAATGCGCCGCCTAGCAGCAAATAGAAGATCGCCACGCAGACAAAGTTGACGATCAGGTAAAGGGCTGCGTAGACAGCATTGCGGCTGAAGAGCATTCCTAACCCGGCTGCTATGGAGATCACAGAGAGAAAGATGAAGGATATTAGTTCAGGGGTCATAGTCAATCCAGTTGTCAGGTAATAGTAATCAGTTGGCAGTGTAAAACTGAACACTGACTAGTCAGTTGGGTCTGACATGATCGGGATGGATCGGTCAAAGGTTCCCGGTTCCACTTTCTGCGGAGTCAAATTGCCACCTTCGGGGACAGGTAGCAGCAGGCGATCTTTGGTATAGATGGCACTGTGGCGGTCAGTGAAAGACAATTCGTAATTATCTTCAAGGGTGATGGCCTCCGTAGGGCAGGCATCCTCACAATATCCGCAGTAAATACAGCGCAGCATGTTGATCTCGTACGTGCTGGCGTAGCGATCTCCGGGAGAAAAACGAATATCGTCAGAGTTTTCCGAGGCTTCCACGAAGATGGCATCTGCCGGGCATGCCGCGGCGCACAATGAGCAACCGATACATTTTTCTAGACCGTTTTCGAAGCGGTTGAGAACGTGGCGACCGCGGAAGCGGGATTTTACCGGTCTTTTGACCTCCGGATATTGGATGGTGACCGGCTTTTCAAACATGGATTTGAAGGTGATCCACATACCTTTGAGTATTTCGTGAACACGGGCTCGTTCTAAAAATGCCATGTTATAGCTCCTGCGCGAGCGGGCGGGTTTCAATTCGCCAGCTCGCCACTTCAGCGCAAGGGCGCTGAAGAACCAATTTTGTAAACTATCCTCTAACTACCAATATTACGGCCGTAACGAATACATTCAGCAGTGCCAACGGCAACAAAATTTTCCAACCAAACGCCATCAGTCGGTCATAGCGGAAGCGGGGCAGTGTTGCCCGTATCCAAATCATAAAGAAGAGCACGATGATGACCTTTACGAAAAGCACCAATGGGCCCAGGGCCGCAGGGGTTTCAACAAAAGGCAGCGCATAACCGCCCAGAAATAGAGTTGCAGCAATAGCACTGATGGCGATCATCTTGATATATTCAGCCATGAAGAATAAAGCGAACTTCATGCCGGAATATTCTGAGTGGTACCCAGCCACCAATTCTTGTTCTGCCTCGGGCATATCGAAGGGGGCCCGGTTGATTTCCGCCAGGCCTGCCATGAAAAATATGATGAAGGCGATAAACTGCGGGATAATGAACCAGCCACTCTGAACTTGCGCTTCGACGATATCGACTAGGCTCATTGAACCGGCCATCATAATCGGCCCGATCAGAGATAGCCCCAGAGCTATTTCGTAGCTGACCATCTGTGCGGACGAACGCAACCCACCCAAAAGGGCGTATTTATTATTCGATGACCAGCCGGCAATGACAACGCCGTACACGGCGATCGATGTTACCGCCGTCAAATATAAAACGCCCACGTTGACATCTGCCAGGTAGAGATTGATCTCCCGCCCGGCAATGACGATCTGGCGTCCCCAAGGGATAACAGCCCAGATGATCAGCGCGGGTAACACAGTGATAATAGGGGCCAGGACGAACATTAATTTGTCCGCCTGAGCCGGGATCAATTCCTGGTTGAAGATCAGCTTGATGCCATCAGCTACCGGTTGCAGCAGCCCAAAGGGGCCAGCCCGGTTAGGGCCAATGCGCACCTGGATGCGGGCCAAAGCCCGGCGTTCGTACCACGTCAGGTAGGCAAATCCAGCCGTGCCGAAAAGCAGCAATATGGCTGATTTGATTACCCATTCAATGATTAATGCTGAGTCCATTTGATTCCTCGTAAAAATCAGGCCGTAATTGCTTCGGCGATCTTGATCTCGAATTCGCTGGGTTGGTTGATTGCCACACCCATGCTGCGCGGGATGAGTGCAATTCCTTGGGGTAGGCTATCGTCTTCGATAACGACAGCATTGTTGCCCGGACCACCATTAATGCTGATCCTGATGGTCATGCCATCGTTGGTTTTTAAAGCATAGCTATCCTGAGGGTTCAACACGATATAGGCCTCAGGAATGCGGGGATGCAGTACCTCAGATGTCAACACCAGGCGATCACGATCGTATAAACGTGTGATGGGGAATGCCACGACAGCGGCTTTTGGAAGACCTTTCAGGTTGCCCGAAACTTTCAAGGTTTCTGACGACGTTTGGCGGGGTAACTGAATCCCGAGGCCTTGTTTATTCTCATAGCCGGTGCCACCATAATACAAATCACCGCGCCCGACGATGGGCCACTGTTCGGTTACTTCTGCCAATTTCTGGTAAGTGATGCCAGTGTAGCCGGGAATTTCTGCTGCAATTTGCGGCAGAACCAGGGATGGGAAACGGTCTTTCAATTCCACGCCAACTTTGGCGCCAATTTTGGCTGCGATGTCGAAATCAGCTAGTGTTTCATCTTTGGGTATTACTATTGGGTAGAAGCGCTGTACGCGTCGTTCTCCGGTAGTATAGGTGCCCTCGCGTTCCGTTTGCGCCTGGGCGGGCAAGATTACATCGGCCAGTTCGGCCGTTTTGCTCAGGAACAGATCCTGAACAACGACAAAATCGGCGTTGCTGAAGTCATCCGCCAGGGATGGATCATCGCCGACGGGATCGGCGCCCACAACGTACAGTACTTTGGCAGCGCTCGTGTCTGAGCCAGGTTGGAAGCCCATATCCCAGGCTCCCTGGGTGTTAGCTTCTGGCCAGACGCCGACTAAACCACTGTTGGCTTTGCCAGCGTGATTAGATTCGATCAACAAATTCGCACAGGCTTTCGATAATTCTGTGGAAGTTTCCAGGCCAATGCCTTCACTGCCGAAAAATACCACTACGTTTTCTGCTTGATCCAAACCTTTGAACTTGCTAACGGCGCTGATTTCTTCACCATAGACATAGCGGATGCTTTCGCCAGCGTAGCGGTCCAGTTTTGTGTGGCGGGGGTTGACAACGATCAATTTGGCACCGCGTTCGGTAGCTGCTTTGACACGCAGCCACCATACCGGGGCTTCTTCTTCCAGATCGCAGGCCACCACGACAATGGCATCGCCCTCACCGAGATCACCCAAATTGGCGCCTTCGCCGAGGCCAACCTGGGCTACCAGATCGCCGCCGGCCATATAGGTTTGCAAACCGGTCTTTCCGCCGACACCTTCGCTGAGCTTCTTCAAATTGTAGAAATCTTCATTTGAAAGACGTCCCCCGACCAGGGTCAGTAAACTATCGCCGGCGTTTTTGATTTGATCTGCCACAAAGGTCAAGGCCTCCTCCCAGCTTGTGGGGGTCAGTTTGCCGTCCTTGCGGATCAAGGGTTGCGTTAGGCGATCTTCGCTCTCGGTAAAGTGGTAGGCAAAGCGGCCCTTGTCGCAAATCCAAAGTTCATTGACGCCTTCGTTTTGGCGGGGCATGGCGCGTTTGATAACGATATCGCCGCCCGTTTTGGCTTCTCGGCGGGTGTTGTAGGTCATATTGCAGCCCACGGGGCAGTGTGAACAGATCGAAGCAGCGGATTTTAATTCCCAGGGCCGGGCGCTGAAACGGAAATCGGCCGTTGTCAGAGCGCCGACCGGGCAGATATCGGTTGTATTGCCAGACCAATAGGAGTCGAAGCCCGGCTCGGAGTTGGTGATGATATCGGTGGAACGGCCACGATTGAAGAACTCCAACACGGCATCATCTGCGATCTCCTCTTGGAAGCGGATGCAGCGTGCACATTGGATGCAGCGCTCACGGTCCAAGAAAATCAGGTCGCCCAGAGGGACGTTCTTGTCGAAATGGATCTTTTCGTCGTAGATGAAGCGGCTTTCTCCAGGGCCATGATCCATGGTCAGGTTTTGCAAAGGACATTCGCCGCCTTTGTCGCAGATGGGGCAGTCCAGGGGGTGGGAAGTGAGCAGAAATTCGACAATTTCCTGTCGCCCTTGCTGTACCTTTTCGGTCATACCCTCCACGACCATCCCCTCGGAGGCAGGTACCGTGCAAGCGGTTTCCAGTTTCCACCCAAACTGTATCTTAGGTGAGCCATCCTCCTCGAGAATGACCTCCCCGGTATCACGGTCACGCACTGGGCGTCCGATATCCACCAGACACATCCGACACATGCCCACTGGTTCCATCTTGGGGTGATAGCAGAAGACAGGAATATCGATGCCGATCTTTTTGGCGGCATCTACCACTAAAGTGCCTTCTGGTACGATAACTTCCTTGCCGTCGATGGTTAACGTGACTTCTTTTGTCATAGAAACTCCACGAAATTCGTGTTCCGAACAGCGGTTTTCACCGCCGGTTTTTTTCTGATCTGTAGAGACGTAGCATGCTTCATCTCTCTACGAAAATTACTTGATTGCAGCTTCAAAATCCTGCGGGAAGCGCTCGATGCCGGTTCTCACGGCCTGGATGGAAAATTCGCCCAGGGCGCAGAGGCATTTGTTTTCGATCTGGTTAGCGACGTTGTGCAGCAGTTCGACATCGTTCTGCGAACCCTCACCGCCATGGATACGCTCGATGATGTGACTCATCCAGTAATTGCCTTCACGGCAGGGGGTGCATTTGCCGCAAGACTCGTGCTTGAAGAAATGGATGGTCTTATTGAGCACCCAATCGATGCTGACAGTATCGTCGATGACAATCACCGAAGCCGAACCCAGATCAGCCTTCAACTCTCGCACGGATGCATAATCCATGGGTGTGTCTAAGGCCTTGTCGTCGGCGACGATCAGCGATGATGATGCGCCTGCGGCCATGATGGCTCTTACGGGACGATCATCGATGATCCCCCCGCCATGTTCATAGATCAACTCGCGGAAAGTGGTGCCGAAGGGTAGTTCATAATTGCCGGGCTTTTTCACTCGACCGGACAGGCTGAAAATCTTAACCCCGGCGGTATCTTCCGTGCCAAACCCTTTGTACCAATCGGCGCCCTTGGTCATGATTAGGGGGACATTAGCGAGAGTTTCAACGTTGTTGACTACAGTGGGTTTGCCGTACAATCCGAAGGAAGGCGGGAAAGGCGGGCGCAAGCGGGGTTGTCCGCGCTTGCCTTCCAGAGATTCCAGCAGGGCGGTTTCCTCGCCGCAGATGTAAGCACCGGCACCTAAATGTGTGTAAATACGCAGCGAATAATCTGTGTCGAAGAGATTGTCGCCCAGAAGGCCGGCTTCTTCAAGTTCAGCAATTTTATCGTCCAGAAAGTGAGCCACCTGCCAGAATTCACCCCGGCAGTAGACATAAGCCGCATTGGCGCCCACTGCGAAAGAAGCGATGGCAATGCCCTCTAAGAACTGGAATGGGTTGCTTTCCATAATCTCGCGATCTTTGAAAGTGCCCGGCTCGGACTCATCGGCGTTGGCAACCACGTAGTGGGGCCAGTTGTTATTGTCCATGAAGGACCATTTGACGCCGGTAGGGAAGCCTGCGCCGCCACGGCCGCGCAGCCCTGAGGCCTTGACGACAGCGGTTACCTCGGCAGGCTTCATCGATTTGACGACTTTTTCGAAAGCCTCGAAGCCACCATTCTTTTTGTAGGCATCCAGTTTGTTGATGTCGGGGACATCTCGGTGTCGAAGGAGGATATGTTCGGTCATTATTTGTTCTCCTTCTCGCGCCAGGATTTGATCATTTCCATGGTGTTCTCCACGCTCATTTCCTCGTGGTATTCCAACCCCTCGCCGGTTTGCGTCTGGAACATGGGCGCCTTGTCACATGCGGCCAGGCACATCACGCCTTCCACTGTCACAAGTCCGTCTGAAGTTGTCTCACCCACTTTGATGCCCAGGTTCTCGCATAAATTCTCCAGAAATTCGTCGGCGCCACGCAGGGCGCAAGGCAAGTCGTTGCACACCTGAATGCGATATTTGCCGCCCTGTTCATCGTGATAAAGGGTGTAAAATCCGACCAGCGTGACAACTTCCGTGGGGGTCATGTCCAAAATCTCGGCGATTTCGTTGATGTCCTGTTTGGTGGCGAAACCATCTTCTCGTTGAGCGATATACAGCAATGACATCACTGCCGATCGTTTTTGATCCTCAGGATATTTGCTGAGAAGTTGTTGGATTTCGTCTGCGTAGTTTTCTGCTATTTTGTTCACCTGTCTGCATCTCCCAGGACAATATCAATGCTGCCGATAATGGCTACCAGGTCAGCAACCAGTAATCCTTTGCTCAATACAGGCAAAGCCTGTAAGTGGATGAAAGAAGGCGTTCGCCAGTGGATTCGGTAAGGTTTTGCTCCACCATCTCCTTCAAGATAAACGCCTAACTCGCCTCTGGGGGAGGAAACTGGCATGTATACATATTCTTTGGGAACGTTGAATCCCTCGGTCCACAGTTTGAAGTGGTGGATCACAGCCTCCATGCTAGTGCTCAGTTCAGAGCGTGGGGGAGGCACGAATTTGCGGTTGTTGCTGCGTACCGGAGCGCCTTTTAGCTCTTTGAGCTTTTTCATGCCTTGCTCGATAATCTTCAGCGACTGCCAAAATTCATCCATACGGCAGATATAGCGTCCGAAAACATCCCCGGATTCTTCGGTGGGAACCTCGAACTCGTATTCTTCATAGCCCGAATAGGGGCGCACTTTGCGATTGTCATAATCCACTCCGGAGCCACGCAATGATGGCCCGGTGAGACCCCAGGCTAAGGCGTCTTCACCCGAGATCACGCCGATACCTTTGGTACGGTCGACGAATAGCGGATTCTTGGTTAGTAAACCATGATACTGCTCGATGCGAGCAGGGAATTGATCGACGAATTCTTCCACTGCGCCGTAGAACTCTTCGGGAACATCGCGCCACAAGCCGCCAGGGCGGATATACGTTGTCATCATGCGCTGTCCGGAAACTAGTTCCAAGATGTCGAGAATGATCTCGCGCTCACGGAAGCAATACAAGAACATCGACATGGCTGCCAGGTCGAGCGATTGCGTCCCTAGCCAAATAAGATGCGAAGCGATTCGTTGTAGTTCAGCCAAAATCACGCGGATCACCTGTGCCCGTGGGGGTACATCCAGATCGACCAGCTTTTCGATAGCCAGACAATAGGCCAGATTGTTGCCGACCGTATTGAGGTAATCCAGGCGGTCTGTCATGACCTCAGCCTGCTCGTAACGTTTGGCTTCCATGTTCTTCTCAATGCCTGTGTGCAGGAAACCAATATCGGGTACACAGTTGATGATCGTCTCGCCTTCGAGCTCAAGCATCAGGCGCAACACGCCGTGAGTGCTGGGGTGCTGCGGACCCATGTTGAGCAGCATCGTTTCGCCTGTTAGCGCTCGATCCGAGACAAGATGTTTTAGTTCATCTAAAGTAACTTCTTGAAGTTGAACCATAAGGAGTTATTCCTTGACGTAAGGTTTTTTTTCGTCGATTTCGTCGGCGTTGAAGGAGAATTGCACCTCTTCGTAGCCAAGCGGGTAATCCTTGCGCAGGGGATGACCTTCCCAATCGTAGGGCATCAGGATGCGGCGTAGGTCGGAATGGCCTTCGGCTTTGATGCCGAACATATCCCAAAGTTCTCGTTCATGCCAGTTGGCATTGGGGAAAAGCCCTTCGATTGTGGGTACGACAGGATTATCTCCTGGTAAGCGAACTCTCAGCCGCAAGGTGATGTTGTCATCGACGGAATAGAATTGATACACAACATGAAACCTTGGGTCGCCTTCGGGCCAATAATCGACCGCTGTGCAACTTGAGAGCATGTTGAAGCCAAAGTTATCCCGAAGGGATTGGCTCATCGCGACCAAATCATCTGCTGAGATAATCAAAGTAAATTCATCGCGGAATGATTTTTCTTCCACCGTGAATTCGTTTTTGATGTTTTGGATTGTCTTTTGAAGTTTTTCATTCATAATTTAGGTATTAGTTGATTAGGTATTGGGTAGTTGGTTGGAAAATTATTCAAATCCTGTTTTCTGATACCTAATTCCTGAAAACTTGCCTCATTTCCACTTCGTCAGCTTCTCGTTTTCGACCTTTTCATATAAAGTGAGAATGCCGTGAATCAACCCTTCTGGGCGTGGGGGGCAGCCGGCAATATACACATCAACCGGGATCACTTCATCGACGCCTTGGACGATGGCATAATTATTAAAAACACCGCCGCAAGAAGCGCAGTCTCCCATGGCGATGGCCCACTTGGGATCGGGTAACTGATCGTAAAGTCGACGTACGACTGGTGCCATCTTGCGGGTCACTCGCCCGGCCACAATCAGTAAGTCCGATTGGCGTGGGCTGGCACGCATCAATTCCATACCGAAGCGACTCATATCATAGTGGGATGCCTCCGCAGCCATCATCTCGATGGCGCAGCAGGCTAAACCGGATAGTAAAGGCCACATTGCTCGGGTGCGGCTCCAATTTACAGCTTTTTCTAGCGTTGTGGTAACAATGCCCATGTTACCTAATTTTTGTTCTATTCCCATTCCAGGGCTCCTTTTTTCCAGGCATACACATAACCTACCAATAAAATGATAATGAAAACAAACATTTCAATGAGCGCAAAAAGCCCCAAACTATTGTCGATAAAATCACGCAGAACGACGGCCCAGGGAAGGAAAAAGATGATTTCGATGTCGAAAAGGATGAATAGAACGGCGATCAAATAAAATTTTACGGACATGCGCCGAGTACCTGGACCATAAGGGTTCATACCCGATTCGTAGGGCATGGACTTAGCTTCGGACTGACGCCTGGGGCCAAATGAGTGACCTAAAATGACCACCAGCACTGCAAGCGCGGTGGCCAAAACAATCAAAATTGCTATGGGAAGATACTCTAAGGGCATATGAAATCCTCAATTTAAGGATGATTTTTACGCAATCTGCCGAAGTATATCATAGAAGGTGGAATTTACGGTAGTGGAAAATTTCACAAGTAATAAGTTAATATAATTATTATTGATAAGTATAATTTCTAGTTAAAAAGACCGTCGAGCGTGTGGGGGACACGCTCGACGGTCTCTTTAGGAGGACCACCAATCTTCTTGACATGGGGGGGGGCAGGCCTTGCAGGGGGGTGGTGGGTTGGCGC
>CAZLNX010000188.1:0-11671 GCA_964560795.1 uncultured Anaerolineales bacterium
TACCTACGAGACCGGTGGGCAAACATATCGTCGTTGCAGCAAATGGGATTTGAAAGTCGAAATTCAATCGGGTGAAGTGATCGGTAGCGCGGGTGGACAAGCGGGGCAGAACGCCTTAGATATGGGTGCTTATGATGCCCGCGTCGCCCCGCTTGAATATGTCAACCCGTCTGTATTTTATACAGATAGAGATGGATTTGATCTGCTGCATATTGTCTGCCCTATGGATTATTACGCTGAAGAACTGCGTGTGGAACTGCTCTCTCGCTTTGGGGGGTGGGGGGATGATCTCCGTACTGTTGAGCCCATCTGTGGTCAGGTTGAGCAGGATGAACCCGGCACTGTACAAGGGAAATGGTATCTGCCAGGCGAACCTGTGCCTTTCCCGGAAGACCCCCACATTGCCCTGGTTCACGACAATGTCGATCCAACGATTGGGGCGTTCTCAGTTGGTAATTCTCTTCCAAGTTTGAAGTCAGGAGTATATTTCTTCAACCCCGTAAATGAAGGATTTGTAAACCGTGATTTTGATCAGGTTGTTGCCGATGATGATATTTATTGTTACGAATTGTATGTGAGTGGGGGCGGTCATGCACCAAGATCAGTGCCATCGATTATACTAATCCACCTGATCACGGATACCACCTTGCGCATTGAAGCCCAGAGCGCTTCTAGTTGCGGAAGTGGACCCTGGGAATTCACAGAAGACTCTTTAGACTTTGATCGTTGAGATAAGAAATAGATTATGCCATTCAATAAAGCCATCACCGAAATCATCCAAGAACGATTCTCTTGTCGAACGTATCAAAAGAGACCCATCGATGTCGATACGTTAGATCAATTGACTGACTTTATCAACGCTACTCAGACAGGTCCACTGGACAATCGGATGAAGTTTGCGTTGGTCTCTGCTACCGATGCGGATGCTAAAGCCTTGAGAGGGCTAGGAACCTATGGCTTTATCCGAGGGGCAACTGGCTTTATCGTTGGGGCGATGGGTGATGGAAACACAGCCATCGAAGACTTCGGCTACCTGATGGAGTTGATCATCCTAAAGGTAACTGACCTGGGCTTGGGGAGCTGTTGGTTGGGCGGCACATTCACCAAGAGCCGCTTCGCCAAGAAGATTTCACTTTCCAACGGCGAAACTATTCCAGCAGTTACATCCTTAGGGTATATTGCCAAAAATCCGCGTTGGGTGGATGGCAAGATTCGCGCAGCGGCTGGCTCCGATAAACGATTACCATGGGAAAAGTTATTCTTCGATGGCGATTTTGAGATACCACTCCCCAAGAATGCCGCTGGAGAATATGGATTACCTCTTGAGATGGTGCGCATAGCTCCGTCAGCATCCAATCGGCAGCCCTGGCGTATCGTCAAAGACGGAGACAATTGGCATTTCTTTCTGCGCCGCACGCGCGGTTACCGCACCAGCAATTATGCCAAAATGCTCCAAATGGCTGATCTCCAGCGCATCGATATGGGTATTGCCATGTGTCATTTTGACCTGACAGCGCGAGAGTATGGCATTGAAGGAAGTTGGCAAGTACGTGATCCTGGCTTAGCGGTGCAGGGTGAATTGACTGAATATTCTGTGAGTTGGGTGGGATGATTATAGAAAACACTAACGCAGAGGCGCAAAGACGCAGAGATTGATACGAATTCAGCGATAAAATTCTTAGGTTTCCTGCGTACGATTCTATACTGCGATCAACATCTTTCTATTGATTTTCTCTGTGGCTCCGCGACTTTTGCGACTCTGCGTTAGTTCAGTGGATCGGCGAGCTGGGGGATGGTGAAATCATCTTTTGCATAGTTCTAAAGTAAGGTAGGGGAAACGCCAAAATTCGTATACAATATAGATCAAGTTTCAGGCATTACACGGGGGATTTTCTGTTTCAAGCGCTGGTTAAAAAATCCTGAGTCTGCCAATGCTTTGTTCGGTGGAGTGAAGGATAACATCTTCTTAAGGGTACATTATGAGATTTAAGATTTTCATACTCCTGGTATTTGTATTGCCAGCCAGCGCGCAGACTTACCCCAATGCCGATTCTCCCCTGGGCACGCATGTAGATTTCCTTGTGGATTGGTCTACCGAACTTCCGCTGGTGGATGTCTTCAAGCCTTCCCGCCCCTGGATTCCATTGTGCATCCCTGGCGAACAGACTGATTGCGACACCTGGTGGGATACCGGAGAGGCCGACCTTCTCGATCTCGATGAAACGGGTTGGGTACGCTCACTCCCAGCCCCGAGCGACACTCCGATCTACTGGCAGGTTGGCACGCTGATGCTGCGCGACATCGGCGATCGCTACCCCGCCGGGCAGTATGTTGTGCTTTATGAAGGCGAAGGTACCATTGAATATGAATTTGCTGCAACAAAAGACGAAGCCGCTTCATCGCCGGGGCGCGATGTGATCAACGTGGTTCCTCAGGGGGATGGGATTCTGCTCAAGATCACAGCCACCGACCCCAATGGAAATGGGAATAACATCCGGAATATTCGCGTGATCATGCCTGGATTTGAAGATATCTACCAGACCCAGCCGTTCAATCCTTCATTCTTAGAGACGCTGGCGCCCTTCCGAGCTATTCGTTTCAATGATTGGGTTTTCATCAACGATGACCCGCCCGGTGAATGGGGTCAGCGTCCGCAAATGAGTGATGCGCGCTGGTCGCTGCGTGGAGCTCCAGTTGAGTTGATGGTCGCCCTGGCAAATGCGCAGCACGCTGAACCCTGGTTCCCCATGCCGCACACCGCCAGCGATGAGTATGTGACGGAATTCGCTACTTTGGTGCGTGATACCCTGGCGCCTGACCTGCGCGTGTATGTGGAATTTTCTAATGAAGTCTGGAACAATGATTTTTCACAGGGTTTTTGGGTTGAAGAGCAGGCCGAAGCCGAATGGCCAAATGAGCCGGTGGATAGCTACACCAAGCGCCTGAACTGGTATGGCAAGCGTACTGCCGAAATCTGTGAGCTTTGGAAGAATGTTTGGGGCGCTCAAGCCGACCGGGTTGTTTGCGTTTTATCGGCCCAGTCAGGTGAAGATAGGACCGCCACCGAAGCATTGTCTTGTCCCCTGTGGGTAGAGGGTGCACCCTGTGCCGACCGCGTTGATGCCTTTGCCATCGCCCCGTATTTTGGCTGGTACATCGGTGGAGCCTATGCAGACCAGGCGCGTGCCTGGACGAGTGATCCTGATGGTGGCTTGGAGCGCGTTTTCGCTGAGTTGACTGGCAATACAGGGTTGACTAACGATCCACCCAACGGTGCATTGCCAGAAGCCTATTCCAGCATGAGTGCAGCGTTTGACATTGCCGAACAACACGGCCTGGAACTGGTAGCGTATGAAGGCGGTCAGAGCCTGGTTTTGGGCGGTTGGGATGGCATGTGGGATGATGACGACCCACTTATCACGCTCTTCCATCAGGCTAACCGTGACCCGCGCATGGGCGATCTGTACCGACAATATCTCAACGAGTGGAAGGCACGTGGCGGCGGACTCTTCATGCACTACAAAACTACATCACGCGCCAGTCGCTGGGGTTCATGGGGTGCACTGGAATATGTTGGGCAGGGCAGCTCTCCCAAGTATGATGCCCTGGTGGAATTCATGAACACTAATCTGTGTTGGTGGTGTAGCCCCTGAACGATGGATTTTCATTTTGACCGGTAAATATTCAATACCGGATTGTTGTATCCTGTTTCGCCGACGCGGTTGAGGGTGAAATGCTCGAACGCTTCATGGGGCTCGCGAATGTCAAAATGTGACCCTTCGAAGAGGGCGATACCATAACCTTGGAATTGTTGGGGGCTGAGGTTCTCCAGCGCGGATAACAATGCCGCTTCTGCCTGCTCGTACATGCCCTTGAAGTCCGATGGACAGATGTCACCCTCGCAAAATTCTGACCCTGTCTGAGCGCTAATTGGGGGACCAAGTAAATGCAGAATGACTGGCATATCGGTACCAATTTCCTCAGCAAATTGGATGACGTTATTCGCCAGAGTTTGGGGGATGTTTTCAACAGTGGCAGAACTGTTGGCGCCAATGCCTGCCAGGACGCCTTCAAAATTAGAGAAATGTGGGCGGTAACTGGCATAGGAGTAATATTCTCCTTCTCCTCGGTAATCTATGGTCGCGGTATGCCAGAGGTGGAAACCCTCTGCTTGCCATTGGGAAATCCGCTTCGTTTCTTCTGCCTGGATTGATGCCTCAACTTTTTCGCAGAAAGCCTGTTCCGCTTCATCAGGGAAACAGGTGTTTGATAGCTCGGCATTAGCAAACCAATACTGACGGTAAGCGACGCGGATACCTTTTTCCCGCAGGTTGTAGAGATCATCGAAGTATTCTAGTAGCTGCCCCATGATGTCTAGAGATGCTAGCCGAGCAAAGGCGCGCGGTGCCAGGTCGGGGTGTGCAGCGGCGATATCATCCCATGAGATGGAAATCTTTTCTTGGACATAGCGTTCTCGTAGTTCGGGAGAAACATCGTCGATGGCTTTCTGAAACATTTCCGGAGTCGCGCCATAGGAAATCATCAAGATATCCCCTTGGTGGACTAGCTCTTCAGAATAGCTGCAAGAGGGTACAACATCGCAATCCTCGGTGTTGATTTCGATGCTGAGATCTTCGGTGATTTGCAAGATCTCCAACTCGCGGCTGACTGGGATAATCCATGGGGGTAAGATCTCTTCACCAGAATGTGTCACCACAACACCCGCGCGCTGGGCGGCCAGCTCTTCCTGTCCAAGAGCATAGGGATGGAAATCCACCATGGCATCCACAATCACAAAATAAAGCGGTGGTAATTGTTGCTCGGCTTGTTGTAAACGATAGCTGCCATCCGCAGTCAGGCAGGCCGAGTAGAATTCCCCCTGGCCAGCCTCTAAGAGATTGGCGTTTCCTGCTAATTGGGGAGTTGAGTCGATGAATTGATTTAGGTCCAGGTTGAGCCGTTCCAATCCATCACACGAACCGATCTCGTCGAAGGCCACCACGCAGAGAGTTTGAATGGTATTGAAATCGCCAGGCTCCCTATATTTGAAGCGCATGCAGGCTAAACCACCACGTTGTGCAACTAACATGTTCTCGGCAAGCGTGAAAGCAGGAGGTTGGCTTAGGTCGATTATCTCGAGAAGCGTGCCATATTGGTTGAGTTCATGCGTTGCCCCAACATGTAAAAATAGATGTGAAGCCAGGCGAGTTGCTGGAAAATATGCGATGATCTGGGTTGGTGCCGGTGGGGATGTGGGCGTAGATGTTGACGGGATTGGGGTTGGAAGTGGCGTCCGTGTGGCAGTGGTGGGGGCTTCTTCTATACCTGGGGACTCAGGTGGCTGAGACGCAGGTGCACAAGAATTCACTACCCCGAAGAATAATATAAGGTACACTAACAAGAATTTACGAGACATGAGCGACCTCCAACGTGTGAACCTTTAATCATCAGAGACCAATGTCAGCTCCGTAATCTCTGGACGGCATCTGAAGCGAACCGGCGGCCCAATGACCCCTAAGCCACGGTTGACATACATCATCGTTTGGCCCACCTGATGCAATCCGATATCATATTTGCGGCCAAATTTGGGCAGTGCGACTGGTCCGATCCCTGGCACCCTGACCTGACCCCCATGCGTGTGCCCAGAAAGCTGTAGTGAGACGCGCGTATCTTGAGCGATGGTGTCGACGAAATCCGGCTCGTGCATCATGACGATCGCTGATGCGTTAGTGGGACAACGTTCGAGGGCAGTATCCAGGTTGGGGTGGCCGCTCCAACCGTCATCAAGGCCTGCTAAAAATAGTGAACTTCCTTCAATATCCAGAGACAGCCCGTTGTTGATCAAAACTGGAATTCCAACGTCTTCTAATCCTTTTTGAACGACTTTCGCATTTGTCCACAAATCATGGTTCCCCAATATGCCGTATATGCCGTAGCGGGCATCCATTCGCGCTAAAGCCGGTGCAAGATCGAAGATCGACTCGGCTTTTGCCAGGACGTAATCTCCTGTCAGGAGAATGAGATCGGGTGTAAGTTCATTGACCGTTTGTACAGCTTTTTCAACCAGCTCGATCTGCGTGTGTGGATGCAAATGGATATCACTGAGTTGGACAATTTTTAATCCTGCGAGATTGGGTTTCAACCCTTTCAAGGGCACACGAACGCGCTCAATGGTCAACCATTTGGGTTCGATTTGCACGGCATACGTGTACCCCCCAACTGCAGTTCCAGCATAGGTTAAGATCACATATCCGAATATTTTTAGAAATTCTTTTCGCGAAAGTTTCATCGAAGGGTACCAGAACGGCACTACGGTTATCAATTATGCTTAGTTTACCTTATCTTGGTGTTCTTTTAGGATTCAGACCACATAATATGTAGCTATAAAACTCCTGAAAATTTGAACCCAAATGCAAAATTAAAGGTTTTTACGTCAGTTGCTGCAATTGTAAAATCTGACAAAGTCACTTTATGGAAAATGAAAACGGTTGTCAATAATGAATTTCAATGAAAGGGAAGAGCATGGTTTCAAAAGAAGAACACTTGAAGGCAATTGATCATATTCGCAAAATTGAGTTCGCTGCCCGAGTCGAAGACCTGAATGCCTTGAGAGAAGTATTTGGAAATCGAGTAGAAGAGATTGTCAAAGAGAGTCGCTCAAAGAGGATCGTGAAAGAATGGCAGAAAATTGCAGAGGCTCATGGCAGGAACGATGTTCAGGGAATGAAGGAAACCCTTTGGCAATGGGTGTTGGAAGAAGGTATCGAATACGAGGTAGAGGATACCAGCGAGGGTACCCAATATAAAGTTACGCGTTGCCCATTTGCTGAGATGACTCGAGAGATTGGAGCAGCAGATTGGGGTTATATCTGCTTTTGCGAGGATGACGAGCCGATGGTTGCAGGATTTAATCCTGAGATGGGTTTTAAGCGTACGAAGACCCTCATGCAAGGGGATGATTGTTGCGACCATTTCTATTTCATGAAGGAGTGAAAGTAATATAGCGATCTTTCACTCCATTTGGGTTTGTATACCAATAGTGATCGGTTGTTTTTGTTATTTAGGGGGATCGATATTCATTAGGGCAAAGCCTTCTGATACGCAGCGATGATCTGGTCGTTTAGCGCATCGAAGTCATAGTCAACCACCTGCCGGGCCGGGTCGGCATCATACCAGGCCACGATTTGTCGCGCACCTTCAGCAAAGGGGATCTTGGGATTGAATTCTGGCACCAAGCGTCTGATCTTGCTGTTGTCAAAGATCATCGAGTGAGTCTTGTCGCCCAGCAGGCTGTCACCCCAGCCGGGGTCGAATGCAGCGATCAATGCCGAGGGGACATGCACTAATTTCGCATCCACACCGGCAGCCTTTGCGATGAATTCATAAATTTGATTCCACGAGAGCCATTCGTCGGATGTGATATGGAAGGTATCTCCAATAGCGCGATGGTTGCCAAACAACCCCACAAGACCAACGGCGAAATCTTCATGGTGAGTCAGAGTCCACAGAGATGTACCGTCGCCATGCACAACAACGGGTTTGCCTTGTCTCATACGGTGCAGTACAGTGTATCCGCCATGCGTAGGAAACAGGGTTGGGTCGTAGGTATGCGAAGGCCGCACGATGGTGATAGGGAATTTTTCTTCGCGATAGGCTCGTGTCAGTCGCTCTTCACAGGCAATCTTGTTGCGCGAATATTCCCAGATGGGGTTATCCAAAATACTTGATTCTGTCACCGGTAGGCTGGCTGGGGGAGTCTGGTATGCAGAAGCTGAGCTGATGAAGATGTACTGTCCGACACGCCCGCGCAGAATATTGATATCCTGGTCGATTTGATCGGGAGTGAAGGCGATCCACTGCACAACTACATCGAAATTTTTCTCGCCTATAGCGGCTTCGAAGGATGCTCGGTCACGCACATCGCCTTTGAGATGGATTACTTCATCAGGGATGGGGCGCGATGTTTCTCCGCGGTTGAGATGATATAACTCTATTCCTTTCTCAACAGCCAGACGAGAACAGGCTGAACTGATGATTCCAGTCCCGCCGATGTACAAAACTTTAGCCATTAATATCTCCTTTTAGGTAATTAATATCTTTCAAATAGTTTACTCGAAAACCAGTAATTATTTTTCTTGATTGCAGCCTGCACCTTCTCGAGCTATACTAGCACTCATCATTCCGATAAATAACGTGGAGGAAATCTTGAACAATTCTACCGCCCAGCTAAAGTTGGCCGAGCGCGCAGCTAATTTCTTCGGCCTGAGCGTAGGGCTGATCTCGCTGGTTTTCATCATCCGCCTAGTTGTGGATACTAGCTTCCGCATGGCGTATCCTTTCATCCCGCAGATCTCCGTAGGTTTGCAGTTGAGCATTACTGCTTTCAGTTGGTTGTTGATGTTGCGATCCATTACAGGACTGCTCGGCCCATTGATGGGCGTACTAGCAGATCGTTATGGCCGCCGAAAGATCATGACCCTTGGGTTGTTTTCACTATTCCTGGGGATGGCCGGCATGGCGCTTTCTACAGGATGGTGGAGTGCGTTCCCGATGATCCTGGTTGGATTCGGTGTGAATTCCTTTATACCTGCCCAACAGGCTTATATCAGCGACTTGGCACCCTACGAACGGCGCGGCCGGGCCCTGGCTTCTGTAGATATTGCTTTTGCCATCTCCGGTGTGGCAGTGATGCCTCTGGTGGGTTGGGTGATGGAAACTTGGGGGTGGCGCGTGCCCTTCATGATCTTGGGCGGCTTGAGTGCCCTGGCTTCTTTCGTTATCTGGACCATGCTGCCTGCTGTCGGTGAACGTGGTCTGGGGGATATCACTCCCAGTTTTGGTATCTGGCAAGTTTTCAGGCGGCGCAATGTGATGGCAGCTGTGACTGTTTCAATGCTGTTCTTCGTCGCTGTGGGCATTTTTATGACTTTTTGGAGTATCTGGCTGAGTGCCGATTATGGTTTTGGTGCAGTTGCCCTGGGGTTGATGGCGACCAGCATCGGCGCGGCGGAACTGACTGGAGCAATCTTATCTGGATTGTTTATCGATCGAATAGGCAAACGGCGCGGCAGTCTGATTGGCATCGCGCTGGCGGCGGTGGTGATTGCCTTAATCCCATTGACCGAGGGTAGCTTATTATGGATCCGCATAGTGCTGGTAGCTTCCGGTGTGTTGGTGGAATTTTGTATTGTATCGTTATTCCCGCTCTATGGTGAGCAAGCCCCTGATGCGCGAGCAACGGTATTTTCGTTAGTGGCCCTTGGTAACGGTATCGGATTAGGAATAGCTCCTCCCCTGACGGCAGCTCTTTGGAACTGGCTGGGGTTAAGTGCAGTGACTACTGTTGGGGTGGTCAGCTTGGTTTTATCATTTATTGGGGTGTGGGCATTTTTGAGCGATAAACCAGTTGTGGTTACACTAGACTAAAATAACTCTGCCCGTCCGTATGGTCGTCTAAATAACGGCCTTTTTTGTTGTAGACAAATCTCTTTGCGGCTCTGCATCTCTGCACCCGTCAAAGGCGCGCCTCCGGCGTGCGTTTAAACGGTTACAATACCCCCATGAATGAAATCACCTTGATCGCAATTTGTACTTTTGGTTTGGAAGCCGTGGTCAAACGCGAACTAAAAGCGCTAGGTTTTGATAAGCTCAAAACATCCGAAGGCAAAGTTGAATTTCAGGCGCGTGTTGACGATATCCCCAAAGCCAATTTGTGGCTGCGCAGCGCTGACCGCGTGCTGCTGAAAATGGGGGAGTTCCGCGCTGTAACCTTTGACGAACTGTTTGAGGGCACCAAGGCATTGCCCTGGGGTGAATGGATTACTGAAGATGGGGTATTTACGGTGACTGGCTCGGCAGTCAAGTCAACATTGGGCAGCGTACGTGCCTGTCAGGCAATCGTCAAAAAAGCCGTTGTCGAGAATCTCAAAGCCAAATATCACGTTGATTGGTTCGAAGAAAATGGTCCAGAATTCACTATCAAAGTTGCCATGCGCAAGGATATCGCCCTGCTGACCATCGACACCTCGGGTTCAGGCCTGAATCGACGTGGGTATCGAATTCATTCCGGAGAAGCGGCGCTCAAAGAGACTATGGCCTCGGCCTTGGTTCAGCTCAGCTTTTGGAGAGAAGATAGATTACTCATCGACCCCTTCTGCGGTTCGGGGACAATCTTGATTGAAGCGGCAATGCTGGCTCGCAATATGGCTCCAGGATTGAACAGAAACTTTGCATCGGAGGAATGGCCTTCTGTGCATCCCAACGCCTGGAAAGTCGCTCGACGGAAAGCTCGCTTGGCTGAGAAACCCTCGAGCGGCTTGAAGATCTTTGGCTACGATATTGACCCGGAGCTGATTGACGCCAGTCAGCGTAATGCCAAAAAAGCCGGAGTGGGGGACGATATCATTTTCGAACAAAAAGACGTCAAAGAACTTTGGATCGACAAGCCCTATGGTATTCTGATCTCCAATCCGCCTTATGGAGTCAAATTGGGAGATTTTCAGGAACTCAATCAGATCTACATTTCACTGCACAAAACCTTCCGTAAGAAGAAAGGTTGGTCCATCTACATGTTGACCGCGGATAAGAAGTTTCCCGACTACTTCAAGCGCGCCAAACCTGACCGGGTGCGAAAATTGTTCAACGGGCCGCTGGAAGTCAATTATTATCAGTATTATGGAGAACGCCCTCCGAGGGAAGAAAAAAATTGATCACGAATTAGAAAGAATGGCACAAATTGTACGAATATTCGTGGTATTCGAGTCATTCGATGAAATCCGTGATAATAAAAACGAAGAGGAAAACGCATGAAGAAAATATTTACAGGTTGCTTAGCGATAATTCTGCTCGTTGTCGGGGGACTCGTATACTGGTTTTGGGAGGATATTTCATATTGGTGGAGTGATGACGAGTTTGCCTACTACGAACTCCCCGAAGATTGCTATGAAGATGAATACTACGACTATGAAGATAAGCTCTGCTACATCGACGAAGAATTTGACGATGATCTGCTGAACCTGTTTTTCGATCTGGTAGATGAAGTATTTGTCACTCACGAAGGGGATTTTGAAGATTTTGATTCGACCCTAGAAAATGCTATTGTGACCTACGAAATCGATGGCAATCTGATCGTCAACCCCCAAGATGCTTCTGTTACCGATGATCTACTTGCCTTCCAGGGCGATACGGATACACATCAAAAGATCTGGGTGTATTATGCCAATTTGATTCCCCCTGCACACCGCTCCAACCTGACACAATTTGTGATCTTCACCGATGGTCCAGAAGAAGTCATGGCCGCAGTCGAGCAAGATTACTCCAACCCAGAGAAGTGGGTTCTGGCTGTTGATATCGTCGATGCTGAAAATCCCCAAGAGCTGACCTATACTTTGATCCACGAGTTCGGTCACTTGCTAGCCCTCAATGCTGAACAAGTTGATCCTGATGAAGATGTTTTTGAAGATCCAGAGAATGATGAAATCTATGAAGAAGCAGTAGAGTCTTGCCCCCAATATTTCCCTGGGGAGGGGTGCAGCCAACCCGATTCTTATATCAATATGTTCGTTCAACAATTTTGGGTTGATCTCTTTGATGAGTGGGATGAAATCAATTATGTCGAAGAGGTTATAAACGTAAGGCGGGACAAAATGGCAAAATGATGTAGTAGCAGAAT
>CAZLNX010000189.1:0-11643 GCA_964560795.1 uncultured Anaerolineales bacterium
TAGTATTTGCCCATCTCTCCCATATCTACCGGGATGGCGCCAGTATCTATGTCACTTATGCCTTTCGCAGGGCGCAAGACCCCGATGCACTGTTGGAACGCTGGAAGAAGATAAAAACTGCCGCCAGCAAAACCATCGTCGAGCACGGCGGTACCATCAGCCACCAGCACGGCGTCGGCCTGGATCATGCTCCATATTTGGCGGCTGAGAAAAGCCCCTTGGGGATGGAGACTCTCGAAGCAGCCCGGCGTGTCTTCGATCCGGAGGGGCTGCTCAATCCGGGGAAGCTGCTTAGTTCCAGTGGTCAGTAGGCAGTTCGCTTACTGACTACTGATCACTGACCACTGTCTACTGACAACTGATTACTGAAAAATGTGGACTAAAGATTGGCGAAACAAAACCTGGAATGACCTAAAGCAACCCTGGGATATCGTCGTTATCGGCGGTGGCATCACTGGTGCGGGAATATTCCGCGAGGCGGTGAGAATGGGCTTGCGCACGCTGCTGGTAGAAGCCCACGATTTCGCATCAGGGACATCCAGCCGTTCGTCAAAGCTGGTGCACGGGGGATTGCGTTATCTGAAAAATGCGCAAATCAAGATCACCCTGGAATCTGTTCACGAGCGCGAGCATTTACTCAAGCAGGGGCGCGGTCTGATCAACCAATTGGGTTTCCTTTACGCCCACCTCCAGGGGGATAAACTCCCGGGCTGGGTCTTCCGTTCAGGACTTATCATCTATGACATCATGGCCCGCAGTTGGAGCCACCGTCACTATGACGACCTGGATATGCGTGCCCTGTGTCCCGCACTGACATCTCCGGCCCTGATAGATGGGTACCGCTACTTCGACGCTCAAACCGATGATGCTCGTTTAGTGTTGCGGCTTATCCGTGAAGGAGTGCTGGCTGGCGGCAGGGCGTTGAATTATGCGCGTGTGGATGGCTTATTACGCTCCGGGAATGGGATCGTGCGAGGCGTAGCTCTGGCTGATCGAGCACCGGAGGCTGGTGAGCGCAGCATAGAGATCGAGGCGGGGGTGGTGATCAACGCAGCCGGGGCTTGGGTCGATGATCTCCGGGGACACATCAAGAGATCGCCCCGCCTGCGCTTGTTGCGCGGCAGCCACATAGTCATTCCTGGTGAAAGATTGCCTCTGGCCCGCGCACTGAGTTTTCACCATCCCTGGGATGGGCGTCCAGTTTTTGCTGTGCCCTGGCAGAGCGTAGTGCTGATGGGCACCACCGATGTAGACCACGGCTCTGAAGCGCAAGCTGATCCAGCAATCAGCCA
This sequence comes from uncultured Anaerolineales bacterium, assembly GCA_964560795.1. Classification (GTDB taxonomy): domain Bacteria; phylum Chloroflexota; class Anaerolineae; order Anaerolineales; family UBA11858; genus NIOZ-UU35. The sequence continues at coordinate 1,293 of CAZLNX010000189.1, forward strand.
GGAAGAAGCAGAATATTTACTCTCAGCCTTAGAGTACGTTTTTCCCGAATTGAAGATCACATCCAAAGATGTGCTCTCAACCTTCTCAGGCATACGCCCCGTGGTAAATACTGGGAAAGCTGACCCATCCAATGAATCTCGTGAACATGTCATCTGGCGAGAGAAGGGTTTGCTGACCGTCAGCGGCGGCAAGTTGACTACTTTCCGACTAATGGCCCGCGATGCCCTCAGAACACTGCGTAGAGATTTTCCCGTACTCCAAAGGTTTGATCCCAAACAGCCCGTGCTCGATCCCTTTTCTTCCATACCGGATACGGAAGAAATATCACCCCCAATGCGATTGCGTTTAGAAGGCCGTCTTGGTTGCGAATTTGTTGACATGATAAATATCTCTCCAATACATGAATTAACCCCCATTCCGGAAACATCAACATTGTGGGCAGAACTACGTTGGGCTGCGCGCTCCGAGGGGGTCGTCCATCTAGACGATCTAATGCTGCGGCGCACACGTTTGGGTTTGATATTGCCCAGGGGAGGGTTAGATCGCATCTTAAAGATCAAACCTATCGTGCAAACTGAGTTAGTTTGGGATGATCAACGTTGGGAAGAGGAAGTGTCAAGATATAACAAGTTGTGGGAGAATAGTTATCAGTTGACAGTGGTCAGAAATCATAGTCAGTAAGCAATTGAGAGCGGGTAATACTGCCCTGACTACCTGCGCACTCGATCAGGAAGATTACCGGGCCATGGTGCAACCCAGCGGCACAGCTCAGAAGAAGCCGCCATCCTGTGCATGATCGAAGAAGTCTAAACGGTCACCAGTCCCGATATCCTGGCTGCGCTTGAAGATTACTACAACGCCATGGTGAGCCTGGTGCTGGAGGGCAACAACGTCAATACACCCCTGGCCAACTTCGGCGCCAGCACCAAGGGTGTCTTCGACGGCCAGTCCGACAGCTTCGACGCCAGCCGCCATCAGCTTCGTCCATTACAACACGGGGGCCAATTCCAGTTAACGCGTCAATAACCTGGTCACAAAACATCAGACATACGTTGTCCCCGGCGACCATTTTGGTATGGATCACTATCTGCACATAAGCTACAGGCTTTCGGATGACTACGTCAATGAAGGTCTACGTCGCATTTTTGAAGCTATAAACTCATTCCAACGAAAAGAAATTCAACTATCTACGATTATGAACAATCAAAATTAGATTCAATACTTGATTGACAAAGAAGAACAGTTCAAAGCTAAGCTTCATCAGTCTTTGGGGACAATGATCAAGGCTCAATCAATTCTTACGTTGTTCCTTCTCATAAATTACATGATCAACCTTTCAGGCGAGTCGTCCGCAGGGTATTATGTGCGCGTCACTCTATCACCTTCAGCCAAATACACCTGGCAGCTCGTGCGGTGGTCAGATGGTCAGATGTTGTGCTTGCTAGAGATCAATCATGAAGGGCTGCCCACTGGTGCCGAGATCTATACCCATTGTGGTGCAGAACGCTACCAAGACTGGCTTAACACACCACCCTGTGCAGCAGCCAGTGCTGGGGTAGATACGTCAACCTGCACCGGGGTCTATCTGCGGTTGATCATTGTCACACAGGTCGAGGGCGATTCGCAAGAATCAACCTCCGCTGAAAATACGCATTCAGCTTACACCTATACTCTGCCTCCGCCTGAAGCCTGGCTGGATATCGAGGGTTGTCACTTTGGCGATCTGGGTTACTACTGCCATGAGGTGCCTAAACTGGTGATCCATTCCCAAGACTCACTCCCTACCGAGCAGATCATCAAAATCGAAGGAAATCTCAACGCTGTTCCCTTTAGCTGCGATGGAGCGCACTGCGAAGTCGAGTTATTTCCCACTCCCGAGGAAGGGGTTCAGATGGGTTTCTATTCACTCTCCAGTTCAGGCATGAGCAGCGCACCTTACCAAGCGCGCATTCGGGTAATCAAAGGGACGGAAACATGGCAGGTCAACGTACTCAGCGACCGATGGCAAGGGAATAGCCTGAGCAGTTGCGAACAGATTTGGCAGGTTTTCCCGCCATTGGGATCATTGCCTGCTTGGCTGGCATCCCCCACGGACGCTGCCGCACTGGCTTCGGATGTACCCTATGAATACCTTGCAGGTCAACTTATCACCAAGGGAGTGGTCAACGCTGCTGAATGCCCACGTCTTGGCTTGCAGGGCGGTGGTTATGCTAATCAATGCGGGTTAGATAAGGCTCGCGCGGAAGTCGATACCTGGCAAGATCGCTTCGACCCCCAGATAATCGCATCAGCAAACAAAATCGGCATCCCCGCCCAATTGATCAAGAATCTGATCGCGCAAGAGAGTCAGTTTTGGCCTGGCAGTTACTATCTCTCTCCCGAAGAACGCGGGCTGGGGCAGCTGACCCCTGAAGGTGCTGACACACTGCTTTTATGGGATCAGAGTGTGTACGCCCAAGCCTGCCATCGGGTGCTGCACCCCGATACCTGTGTACAGGGGTATCCTGCCTTGCCTAAAGAATATCAAACCCTGGTGCAAGGCGCAGTCATGCAGAGCGTCAATGCTGACTGCCCACACTGTTTCATGGGTATCGATTTAAGCAAAGCAGGTCTCAGCATCGAGATCTTCGCAAAAGCCTTGATGGCCAACTGCCACCAGGCTGGCCAGACCATCAAAAATATCCGCGGCATTCCACCTGGGGTGGCAAGTAGTTATGAAGATTTATGGCGTTTCACTCTGGTCAACTATCACGCTGGGGCAGGTTGCTTGACCAATGCCATCAACTCGCTGCCCTTGGAACAACCCCTTCTCTGGGAAAATCTCCGACCTTTCTTGGATACAGAATGCCCGGGAGCCAGCGATTATATCAAAACTATCACCCGCGATGATTGAAAGGATTATGGTAAGACAATTAGCGTCTTATACAAACTACGATCATAGCCCCTAAAAATTACGTCAAATACCGGGACATACAGATGAACTGCTAATTTACCCACTAGATTCTTTCAATTTGATCTTGGACGGCAATGGCGTTAGGAAATAACCGATCAATCGACACTCACAGAAATATTTATCTTTGTGTAAAAATCATAGAGAAGGAAGGAAATCATTGAGTATAACTATACTTATTGTAGATGACGACAAAACTGCCAGGGAATCTCTGGCCAAGACAATGCGGCAAGAGGGCTATGAAGTAGTAGTGGTGTCTAATGGGGATGTGGCAATGAATGTACTTGAATCTGCAGATATCGATGTAATGCTGTTAGAGATTGGGGTGCCTGGGATAAAAGGTATCGAGGTGATACAGATGGCAAGAGAGATCTCGCCCGATGTGCAGGTAATCCTTATTGCCCAAGAACCCACCCTGGACTCCGCAATACATGCTGTAAGACATGGGGCGCATGATTACTTACCTAAGCCATTCCACCCCCAGCTTCTGCTCAGCAGCATTGCAAGGGCTGCGGCGCGCAGACACATGAATGTACGTAAGCACCAAATATTAGAGCAAATTGAGAATGCTCTTCAGAAACTGAGGGACATCGAAGGACTTGATCAACCATCTAATCACAAACGACAGTTAGTGGAATTGCCTGCTGGAGTGATAGCAGATTTTTCTCAACGTGTGATTTGGAGGGATGCGATCAAAGTGCAACTAGCACCGTTAGAGAATAAACTATTGGAAATATTTGTTAGAAACTGGGGACGAGTATTAAAGCACACTGAACTAATATTCCTGGTTCAAGGTTACAGGGTTAGCGAATTAGATGCCCCTGTCATTCTTCGCCCCTTAGTAAGCAGATTGCGAGGAAAACTAACAATTATTTCGCCGGGTGAGGAATGGATAACCAATGTTCGAGGTCTGGGCTATGTTTTCGATGCTAAAAAGGACTTGTAAAACATCAATGCGGTTACAAAGTCAGCACGATAAAACGGCAATAACGATTAGGGAATGTAGCAAGATCCAGACAAAGGTGGGCAATAGCACGGACCCGATAGCAAGAAACCTTCAAGACACGCCCCAATCCTCTAGAGCAGATTGACATCTACACCATGGAGTGCAAAAGTGCGCTGGCCACCGGCGGCAAGGCCCAATTGGTCGGCCACCGCCTGAAATACGACTCGGATGAAGCTGAACACGATATCTGCTTCATCGCGGTGATGGCACAGAAACCTGGGTATCCATCATTGGGGACAACAAACCTGCCGAATTGATGTTCATCATTCCAGCTTCGCTTGCTCCGGGAGATCACACTTTGCAAGTGAGGGCTTCCCATCTACATTGTTAAAGAATTGCACTGCGGCTCCCCGGGTGCCGTGCTGACGGTTTCCTGAGTAGCAGCACTCTGCACACGAAGCAAACAAAAAGCAACCCGTGTTTATCGATAAACATGGGCTATGTTTATCACCAAGCCTGCACCACCTCGTCAACAGAGGTGCATCGTCCATCACAACAAGGCTCACTGATCGTGATATGTAACTCCCACGATACACAAAATCTGCACCACCGGGCTCGAATATGTGGAGTAGGAAGTGGCTGGCTCTGCTGTTGTCCGTTGGTATTGCCTGAGGGAATTCAAGTATTAGTTAGTACAATAGTTGAATTTTGATTCTATCAGCGAGGAGTATAACATGTTAATTAACCAGAATGAACGAGGCCAGGGCTTTATGGAATATGGCATGCTGCTAGTTCTAGTGGCAGTCATTATTATTCTCGTGCTTAAAGTATTTGGAAATGCAACGGGCAATCTCTTCAGTAACATCATCCAAAATTTCTAGCCCATTGTAAAATCTCAAGAAAGGACACATTTCTTCTAAACTGTATTTGGAGTCTCAACGACAGTGCTTTCTATCATCACTGTGCTGGCTAATCATTTCATCTATGGCGATTCTAAAACGACCATTATTACTATGGGATGTATACCTGAGGCGGAGTTCATTCTATCTCGAACGGCATTTGTTCTATCTAGCCGGGGATCCGTGCTATCTGAGAGTAAAAATATTCCTTACCATCGCTACTTCCTACAATAAGGTAATGATGGAACTCGTTCTCTCTGGAATGGTGAATATTCCACAACGCCGCAACTTATGGCAACATTAAATCTTATGATTCTATCTGCAGGTGGGGACAAGCTGGGTCATCCAGTCCCCTAACATTCGCAGCTTATTCAAATCGTTTGGCTCCCCCCATGCCTGTCCTGAACTCGTCGAAGGGATTGAGTTGTTGAGAAGGCAGCCATACCATTGCTATGAAGGAGGTAGGTTATGTCGATAAGTCTCGCAGACATTCTTGAAATTAGCGCCCAAATGAGTGCCGCGCTGAAGGCCAACCTGGCCGAGGTCAGCGCCCGCGGGGCGGATGAAGCATTCATCGCGGTTGGCCAGACTCAAATTGAGGCCTTGAAGGTGTTGAAATCCGAGCAAGAATTGCTCCAAGCCAATCTCAAGAGAAAGACGAACGAGATCGAAGCTGAGTTGGCAGCCTTGGTGAAGTGGGAACAGGAAGCCCGTGCTATCGTAGAACTGACCTATAGGGAACAGAAGGAGAAGTGGATTGAGTTCGGCATCACCGCTAAACGCTAGATGATCATAATTCCACGCCGCGTTCTACACCATCCTAAGGGTCGAGATCACCATTGACGAAGTTGATTCTTCGGCATCCCTACGGAGACAGGACAAGCCTGGGAACTGCTGGCCGGCTATAGCTTGCGCACAACCACAGCCGTCCGGGCCGGACTCTACGGCACGTCTCGCTGGAAGCCTACTGGGGTTTAAGGGTTTAGCCATTGTGTATCAGATCATTAGGTTGTACGGAGGCCATACCTGGCTGAGAGCACACTAGGCAAAGGTAGTACCTTAGGGTTTAGGGTTTGCCTTACCCTTTTGCCGCTACCAATAAATAAGTCCCCCGATTTTGCTTCCCCTTAATTTAGACTCAAATATCTGATCAGCCAAACGGCGAACCGACTGCAAGGCTATTCAAGTACGCCGTAGGCGTGCAATGAGATTGCTGAACTCCACTCGCCAACGGCGTGCCTCCGGCGGTGGAGATTACACCGAATGCAACGAACATGTTCTCGCAATCACACGCAGCAAGGTTTGTTCCTGTTTGATCAGCGTAGTTAACGCTGTAGAGACGCTCTGAATGATAAAGCAAAGCCTTCAACATCATTCAGTCACTACATCTATTAAGGAGAAAGCGGCAAGCATTCAGAGAATGATACATTCGATGGCCGATACTTGCCGGATGCTCAGGGGTGGGGCTGGACGAGATTGAGATGAATATGCGGGTATGTTCTTCCAGATACAAAATAAATCATCATAACGGAGTTGAATTATGGACAATCCCATTGAAAAACCGATCATTCTAATCGTCGATGATAGTCATTTAATGCGCGAATTCACAAGCCTGTGGTTATCGGTGAAAAATCCAAATATTGAAATCATCGAAGCCAGTAGTGGTGAAGAAGCTGTATAAATGGTAAACGAGAATCCAGGTTTACTGGTTTTGATGGACCTCCGCCTTCCAGGTATGGATGGTTTTGAAGCGACTAGAAGAATAAAAGCCCAGTATCCTGAATCAAGCGTCATTATTCTGAGCTCATATGAAGGTAATAATTATCGAAAAAAAGCAATTGAAGCTGGAGCAGACGGGTATGTAGTAAAGCTGCGGTTACAAACCGAATTGATACCGGAGATTTCATCTACTCTGAAAGAAAACTTCGAAGGCAAATAGTGGGTACTCAGAGATAGTTTGTCAGGCCTCACTCAGTTCTACACTGATGTCAATCCTGGATAGGTTGAGATCGTCGCCTCGTTGAACACAGCCCATCCGAACTATCCTAAAAGCCAGTTGCTCGATTGACAGGTCAAGCGGCTTGCACGAGTACCTGAAGTTCAAATTGATGCCCAGCTCACCCATGATGCAGTGGTTACAAATATTCCACAGCCGGAGGAGATTATGAGTCGAGAAAAAATCATCAAAACTATCCTGTATGAATGTATACACGCTCGCGTTCAAACTATTTCAGCAAATATCAATGTTTTTGATATGGTAAACGCTGCGTGGATATTAAGGCAAACTTCCTATGGGTATCCAAAAGGAACTATATTTGTTTGCGTAACAAATCCAGGTGGAATGACTTGTGCTCCATCTGTAATCGAAACAAGCAACGGTCATATCTACATTGGGCATGATAACGGTTTGTTCGATCTTGTTGTAAAAGACTACGGTTTCCAACAGGCTTTCAAGATTGCAAGTCCTATATTAAGTCCACCTAAATATGAAACACTATTTGGTATCAGTCTTTTTGCTCCTACAGCCGCGCATATTTCAAAAGGGTTAAAGTTGAATAAAGTTGGATCAAGAATTGAAGAATATCAGTTCAAGCTACCAAATATTCCTCACTCAGTATCTACAAACTGTATTGAAGCTACAGTAATGGACATCGACAGATTTGGTAATGCCACACTAAATGTCACAGAAAGTGAGATTGATGTGCTTGGAGTAAAAATTGGCCAGGAGATCGCTGTAGAGTTTAATGACGAGATTGTCTTATTTGAGTTTAGGGAAACCTATGGATACGTTTCAAAAGGGACTCCTGTGGCAATACTTTTCATGAGATGTCTACAGTTGACGGTTTGTGAAGATAGCTTAGCTAAGAAGTTTTCCATATCTTTCGGAGATAGAGTGGTACTTAAGGGTTCTTCATCATAGTTTCAGAAATTGTCTAGTCATTTACATGCGTTCGATGCTGTTACGTAAAATGTAAAATTACGCGAAGATTTGTAGCATTTCTGGATAAGTTGGAATATGTACCGTTTCAGCAGCGCCCAGCAGGATAGGAAGTAATATTCCCTAGGGAGAGGAGAACCGTTCAGGCGTCTAAATCCCGGTTTAAGAGCAAAGGCGACTTGGGTTAGCCACTTCAATTTCAACTCCAAATGACTCTCAGCAAAGAATATGACTCTCGAAGAAAGACGTTTTAGTGATGCCAACCAGTTGGTCAGGGTGGTTAAATCCTTTCATCTCTCGCCGCGTTCCAAAGACTAGGTATCTCTTTCCCTGACTGAATAGCGAGGTGAAAACTGATAATTCAGCATCGCCACCTTTCGCAGGTTTGGAGATAAAAATAGTGATGCTGTAGTCACTAATAGTTTGGCTTTATTGCTCCAGCCAAGTCACTAATTTCTAGAGATTAAATCTCCCAACGTTAAATGGATTATTTCCAACTGCTGCTCAGAAGGATTTCCTTTTGAAGTCAGCTATGGTATATTCGCATCGTGTTGCATTCGTCTTCTTTAACACACCTGATCAACTTTTTCCTTTAAATACAAAAAAGCCCCTGATACACAACTCAGGGGCTCTCAGTTTGCTAAAATAACACCAGTTGCGCTTCCGGTACGCGCTTTCGCCGGCGTGAACGGCGTTCCAACCTGCCAGAAGTAACGTTTTGTCGCAGCCACTCATCCATCGTAATGGCAACATCGCCTTCCAGGTTGGCAGGGATTGCCCGTTCGGTCTCAGGCTCAGGTGCAATTATCCACTGGTGATCGATCCCCGATAAGGTGTGTTCCGGAACCTGGATATCGGTAGTTTTTCGCGTCTTTCAAGGCACTCAACAAATCCAGGTTTTCATCCAGGCCGGCATCTCCCAGACCCGATTGGACGAAATTGCCATACACACTCTTCGCCCAACTGATCTTTCGGGCGATCACTGGCCAGGCATACCCCTCAAGATTGCCTTCATAAATCAGAGAAATCACCTTTACAGGTCGGTTTTGCCGCAGCCGCCAGACACGTGCAATGGCCTGGGCTAAACTGATCACCTTATAGATCGCCTCGTAGACTACTACAGTCTGAAAACTCAGAAGATCTAATCCCGTCTCCACCGCTTTGGGATGGGTGATGAGCACGTCCATCTGGTGGGCTTGCCTCTCGATCCATTCTTCGCGGTTGCTGGCCTGGACGCGGCTGGTATCCAAATACGTAGCCCTGATGCCATGTTGTTTCAAGAGTGGTACCAAACGTTGGGGCAGCGGCCGGGTGGTAGTCTGCTCGATCAAGAGCACAATTTTGCGATTCCTGGCCCTTTCCGACTGGGCGATCTCGACAAGTTTGGCCTCTTTGGGCAGCGGTTGGTGTGTGTCCACATACGGGAGATCAAGCACCAGAGTATCTTTGACAGCTTCGCCATCTTCATCGTAGCTGGTGAAACTATACAAATGACTGCGGTCGCCGTTTTCCCCCGGGGGTTCTACAGCCGCGATGTTATAGTAACCCAAGGCTGCCTGCATCCAGACCATGAAAGCCCCCATGCCCTTTTCGTGATACAACTGCCCGCCCCGGTTGCGGCTGAACACATCTTCAACCGGGATATTGGGGGCAGGAACGGTGATACGGTGTTCTTCGTAAGGGGGCAGTGCTTCAGCCACATCTTCGAGAGCACCAAAGGCTGTACGTGGCAGCAGGTAGCGGTAGACGGGGGGGAAATGCCCGGTCGCTCTTTGAAGGAAGTGCGTTTGACTTTCGTGCGCCCGTAGGCACGTGTTTCCTCGCGCGTTTCAATCGCTTCCATATACCCGAAACGGCTGACGAACTGGCGCTCTCCGTACCCAGCCTGGCGCAGTTCTGGAGAAGTCCAGCGCAGCAGGCGATACAAATCGCTAGATTTTTCGCCTCCAGGATCTCCAGAACGATCACGCCGCCTTCAATCAGGTAAGGCAGGGTGCGCTGGATGATGGTCTTTTCCAGGCTCTGTTCACCACCGGAGTTGCCATCGGCGGGTTGATATATGCCAATGATATACTGCAATGCGAGACCGACGTTCTCCGGAAGTCTCCCCGGATGACGCTATCTAGACCCCCATGCTGTGGTTGCGCGACCCGCTTTGATCTTTTCGCCATAGGTTTCAACACTGGCGACCTGGTTAGCCAAGGAGCGTAGAGATACATCGCCAGCGCAGGGATCGAGGCGGATCACGCATTACTATTTATCTGGTAAAAACAAGCCTGCCAGGCTGCGCTCGAACGCCTGGCAGGTGGGGGTGTAACCGTAGTTGAGAAAATGTTCAGGTCTCATGCAAATGCTTCCAAAACTTCGATGATCTTCTCTTCTGAAAATTGGTGAACTACCCCTTACCACAGTCAGGGGCTTCCGGTTTCACAGTCCCGGCCTGATAAGTTCAGGTCTTACGTGGACTCCACCGGCGTGACTTCCCGCAGTCCCTACGGTAGTTTGAATTAATGTATTGATGGCAGCATTCCGATCTCGATCATGGTGCGCACCGCATATTGGACATTGCCATGCTCTCACCTGCAAAGGCATGCTTACCATCTCTGTACCGCATACT
>CAZLNX010000190.1:0-11610 GCA_964560795.1 uncultured Anaerolineales bacterium
TTCTGGAGTATCTAGCATGGCTCGTGTTGGGACGACTGGGAACCCATCCCCCTACAAATTTTTCGGTGCCTTTTCGGGCCTTCCTTTCTGGCCTGGGGGTTTGACCTTGTTGGCTGCTGCTCCTGGCGTAGGCAAGACCTCCTGGCTGCTACGCATGATCTTCGAAGCCAGCGCATCCGGTTTCCCTGGCGCTTTGGGCTGTTACGAGCACACCGTCGAGGAACTCAAATACCGCCTACGCCTGCAATCCGAAGCCTGTGCGGTTGGGCCTCATGATGCTGCGCCGGTAGAAACTGTCGAACGCGACCTGGCCCGGGGTAGCGAGACCGTCTTGCTTTCCCTTTCCGACCAGGAAGACACCATCCGGGGTGTCGAAGATGTCTTGCTCTATGATTATGGTTTTCCAAAGAAAGGCCCGGCGCTATTGGCGATGGATTACCTCCAACGCGTGCCGGTGTTGGGGTTGACAGGCATGATCGAGGGCGACCGGCGCGCCGGGGAAGCTGCTGCCAGGTTGCGCGCCCTGGGACGCCGGCATGGTTGGGCGGTGATCGCCGCGGCTGCGCTACGCCTGGAAGAATTTGATGACGGCACGGACCTGTCTGCCTTGTGGGGCGACGAACGTGTGCCTTACGAAGCCGACCGGGTATTGGTCATGCGCCCTACCGAAACTCCCCGGGCGTGTGGTTGCGTCAGCCTGGAAGTTCATACCCTCAAAGACCGCACCGGCCCGAAACGGGTCTGGCAGGTGGAGTTCTGGGGCGAACGGTTCTATGTTGCCGCGTGTGGAGAAGACCATGGCAAACGCCGCTGAAATCCTGCTCGACATCTTGCGAGAGGCTTGGGTTGCCTTGGCGGCTGCCATGTTAGCCTTTGCCGTCTTGGCGATGCTAGCCCAGGTGCTCAAGACCGCTTCGGGATCTGTGCTAGGTGCTAGCTTGATCGTATGGGAAGCGGTAGCTGCTTTGTTCGGGGTGTTGGTTTTGGCACTCTTCGGTTTTTTGGGCGTCCCGGCGATTGTATCGGCTGCCCAATCGTCGATTCCATCGAGCGCAGGCAGCGGGCCAGTGACCCAATTGAGCCAGTTTTGTGCGGCCCTGATCGGCGGCATTGCCGCGCTGCGCATGCTGCGGGCTGTTTTTACTGCGATTGCCTACACCGCGGCTGGTGGCAGCGGAAGGCTAGCGGATACGCTCATTGAGAGCGGCGAGGCGTTGTTTGGTATGGTATTGGCGAGTATGGCCATTCCCATCGCGGCGGCGTTTTTATGAAGTATCTGGTGTTCCGGTGCCAGGTGTCACGTGCCACCGGATACTTGACACTTGGCACCTGGCACTTGACACGTACCGGAGGTAAGTATGTTTGATCCAGTCTTAGAAGAGATCTCCAAGATAGCCGCCGATGCATGGTTGTTTCTGGTCGGTTTGCTGGTCATTGTCGCCATCCTGGGCGCGCTTTGGTATGTGCTCCAGGGTGCTACCGGGGTCGCCTTTGGCGGCTCGGGTATGACCTCCAAAGCCATCATTGGTGCTATTGGTCTGGTCATTCTGGTGATTGTAGCTTTTCTTATCCTTCCTGAAATGAGTTCGTTGCTGGAAGGACTGAAGCCGGAGCCTCCATTTTAGTGATTACCGGGAATGGAGGACAGGGGACCGAGTCCTGATCCCGAAGGGAGTCGAAGGGCCGGTCTTCCGTCTTCGGTCTCCCGTCCAAAAATCATGTTCAACGACCGTGATCTCTTAATTCTTGGGGCTGGCGCTCTGCTGGCCGTGTTTTGCCTCTTCCTACCTTTCTCCTTTGCTGGAAAAGTGGTCGCTGGGATGTTGGTGCTGGTGGGGGGCATGGTGATTGCCCTGCTGCGCCTGGGTCCTGACCGGGTGCCTCTTGAAGAATGGGTGCTGCGGCGATTACGGTTCTGGTTGGGCACGCGCCATTTCGTCTTCCAGCGTCCTGGCTGGAAAGACCGGGAGACGGAGTTCGTGCCTGAACGAACACCCAGACAAGGGTGGGGAAACATCTTCCCCGTCCATCTCGCATTTGGTGAGGTAGGTGTCTATCCCCTTTTGACTGCCTTTCTGGCTGTTGTTGGGGTTTATTTTGTCGTCTGGATTTATAACGGAGGGGCTGAGGAAATTTCCCGCTTTTTTGGTTAGTTGGGTAGTTGAGTGGTTGGATAGTTTTGAGTCATCCAAACCATTGAACTGCCTGACTATTCAACGATCTAACTGCCTAACGGCAAAACAAGGAACTAAGTTTATGGAAACTATCTTGTCACTAATCGCGGCCTTATCCCTCGCCGCCTTACCCATCGCTATCGGCTGGCGGCGCACGACCGGCGAGGCGGAGATGGCCCGGGCTATGGGATTGGCGGAACCCGAAAAACGGTTCGACCCGGAGCGGTTTGCTAACCAGACCGGCACCGGCATGAATTTCAACCAGATCGCGCTTGGCTTTCTGGCCTGGGTTGGTGGTGGCTTTGTGGGCGGCATGATCTTAGGCCCAGTGGCAGCGGTATTGTTTGCCCTTGCTGGTGGGCTGCTCTTTTCGGGCACGCTGACCACCAAGCGCGAGGCTTTCCGCCTCAGCCAGGCCAAAGATATCCTGCGTGGGCTGGGCGTGGTGGAAACCCTGCTCAGCCAGGGCAAACCGCTCAACGAAGCCATCGAAGAAGCGGCTAACGCCGTGGGGCCTGATGGTCGCATGGTGTTGATGGACCTGGTCGTGCGCATGCGCGCTGCGCCCGCCGATCAGGCTGCCAAGGCGGTGCGTGAGTGGACGAGGGGTTGGAATAATCCCGCTGTGGACATCGTGGGTACGTCCTTGCTGGCTTCCCTGGAAGGACGCATCGAGATCAGCCCTCTGGTAGCCTCGTTACGGCACACCCTGGGAACGGTTGTCGAGGTATTATCCCGCTCGCGGGCTGCGGCCAAAGGCATCGAGTGGCAGGCCCGATTCCTGGCGCTTTTCCCTCCGGCCGTGCTGGTTGTGATGGCCATCGTCACACCCGAGATGGGCCGCTTATATGCTAGCAATCCCCTGTACTTGCTGCCCGTGTTATTTGGATCGGGCGTATCCTACGCGTTATCCACGCGCATGATCCGCAACGGCTTATCCATCGAGGCTTCGATGGGACTCCAGGCCGGGCGGCGAGGGGAGATCCAATTGGATCGCATGGGTCGGGTATTGTAGCGCGCACTGCCCTGAGTCTTATGAAGGGTTGGACAGTAAGGTTATTGGTTATCGCCTTTGGCATCCCATTGGTATGTGGGGGTGCATTTGCCTGCCTCTTTATGGTTGCCGTGGCGATGTCCATCCCCCAGATCCCCGTCTGGGCACAACGCCCGGTGACCGAGTGGATGTTGGGTACCCCGCAACCGGTGGGAAGAGGGGTTGATGATCCCGGTTTTGGCGAGGTGGTCGATGAGGTGGAAGACATCTCCGCCTACGACACGGTCTATACCGGGCCAACCCCAGCCGGGGTCGGTGTTGGATGGGAAGATTATCTGCATCCCGAAGATGCGAGCCCCCCGCAAGGTGTGCCCTTCGATCATATTCCCCTGCTGAATTGTGCTTACCATGATCCCGATTACACCAGTCATACCGGTGTCGACTTCCCCGAACCCGGTGGCACGCAGGTGTATTCAAGTATGGCTGGTCTGGTGGTTTGGGCGGACTACAACGGGCCGTGGGGCAATCTGGTGGTGGTGGAAAACAACGGCTACCAAACCTACTATGCCCACCTGCGCGATATCGATCTGGCGGAAGGGCAAATTATCACCTCTGGAACCCAGGTTGGCAGCGTCGGAACAACAGGTGTGAATTCAGAAGGGGAGCCGACATCCTCAGGGGATCATTTGCATTATGGGGTCAAACAACAAACCGAAACAGGGTATGTCTGGCTGAACCCCCAGGATTTCTTTGCAGGTGATGAGTATGTCAAAATCGCCTGCCCGGAGGAATGATCCTTTGATAGTGAAAGACCGAGGACGGAGGACCGAACCCTGAGCGTGTCGAAAGACCCGTCCCCCGTCTCCCGCCTCCCGTCATCCAATGAACACTCAGGGCAACTTGTCCGGGTTGGCTCTTTGCTGTTCGACGCATGGCACAGCCTGTTACTCAATGAGGGTTGGAGCGATACCTTCGTTTACCGGTTATCGGCTAGGGATGGGCTCCCGCCGGTGGATTATGCCAGGGCGGTGAGACGAGTCGTACCCCCCTTGCTGAAACTGCGCCACTCGGCTTCGCTTTGGGTGGCGGTGGAATCGCCACCTGGAGGAACCTGGTACCCAGAACAAGTGCGCCGGACGCTGCACGGCATTTCCGCGCCAGTGGTCGTTACGAATGGCCTCAATACTCCGCCACAAATAAATGATTTTTCATTCTACCCCTGGATGGAACGTATCCAATCACCCCCGCCTCCTCAGGCGGAGAATCCTCTCCCGGAGGATATTTCCCCCAACGAACTGTGTTGCCTGCAGGTGCTGGCCCGCCTGGAACAGGCCTACACCCTTGAAGTAGCTTCTTTGGCCGGCTGCAGTCGTCCTACGGCGCGCAAGGCCTTGAAGTCCCTGCGCGAGCAGAAGCTGCTCGATTTTGTTCCTGAATCCAGTAACACGCGTTATCCCTACTGGGAAATCCGTCGCGGTGGAGTGTCGCTGGCCTTGCGGAGTTGGGGCGTATCGGCAGGCGTCTCATTTCCGCGCCGCAAGGAGCGCCGTTATGGGGGCAAGAAACGAAGCAAGGGTCAGAAGGTACTCTACGTAAGTGGGCGACATCGCAACACATCCCGGTTATGGCCCGCCTGGCTGCGAACTGCATGGCCTGACCAGGCGATAGTGTGGGCTGGGTGGAGTGAGGTATTCTTGGGCGGGTCCCGCCCAGATGCCCTGGCCTGGGGTTTGCTGGGCGGGCGCGAGACGATCTTCTGGCTCGAAGTGGAAAGCGGGAACCGGTCGAAGGTGGAGATTGCCCGGAAGGCGATCCGCAGTATCAACAAGGCGATTCAATATGTAGGGGCGTTTTCCGATTTGGATTTAGTGGTTGCTTTCCTGGGGCCGCCCTGGGTGATAGGGGGCATCAGAGATTTACTTGGCGATGTCCCCGGTCAGGTGGCCGTAGTGCTGGCCGGCTGGACAGTTTTTGGTTTGCTGCCAGAGCCGGTGTTGGGGAAGGTGAAAGGCTTGCCCTGATTCTGAAGGGAGTCATAGTGCGATGTTCTATCCCCCGCCGGAGGCGTGCACACCGAAGGTGCGCAAAGCGGCAGGGGAAAGTCGAAGGGATATAAGCGAAAGGATGATATTTCTATCACCATTGGAGTAACATCTAAAATCCGAAATAACATTTCGTTGACAACGAAATATATCTATTATATCATTTCATCATGAATGAAATGATTTGGAAATCCAAGTGGTCGAGAGATCAAATCAAGGCCATGCTGCTCGAACAATTCGATGCTTTCTGGCAATACGAAACCGGTACCGTGCGCTATCAGCTGGCAGAGATCGAACGCGCTGTTTCACTACCTCATGCTGTGATCGTTTCTGGTTTACGCCGGGCGGGTAAATCTACCTTGTTAGCACAGTTGGCCCATAAATTGGGCCAAGAGATATTCTATTACCTTAATTTCGAGGATGATCGCTTTATCAGCTTTCGAGCTGACGATTTTAATGATTTGTACCAGGTGTTGGTGGAAGTTTTTGGTCACCGAACCGTATTTATTATCGATGAAATTCAAAACATACCCGGCTGGGAGCATTTTGTACGGCGCTTCATGGATATGGGGTTCAAGTTCTACATTACGGGTTCGAATGCATCTTTGCTCAGCCGGGAGTTGGGTACGCGCTTGACTGGGCGTTATGTCCCCATTGAATTGTTTCCTTTCTCATTCAAAGAATTCCTGAACTTTCGTGGTAATTCACTCCCGAATTTAGGGCAGTTGACTACTGTAGACACTGCTCATTTAAGAAGGGCTTTGGATGACTATCTCCATCAGGGCGGTATTCCTGACGCACTTAAATACCCGGATTTGCCTCTATTGCGGACATTATATGACGATGTGCTCTATCGTGATATCGCTACATGTCATCGTATCGAAGCGGTTACTGTTTTGAAAGAGCTGGCTTTCACCTTGATGAGCAACCCTGCCAGCCCGGTTTCGTTCAATAAGCTCAAAGACCGCTTTCGTTTGGGCAGTGTCAATACAATCAAAAACTATATTGGATATATGGAGAACAGTTGGTTGATCTTCACGGTATATCTATATGATTACTCCGTGAAACGCCAGCAAATTGCGCCTAAGAAAATCTATTGCATTGATACCGGCTTAGTAAATACCATAGGGTTTCAGTTTTTGCCTAATACGGGTAAGTTGCTGGAAAATCTGGTCTTTTTGACCTTGCGTCAGCAAACAAATGAGATCTACTATTACACCTCACCAGAAGGCTATGAAGTGGATTTCTATCTGCCAGATCGTCGCCAGCTTCTCCAAGTGACCCAGCATATGGCTAATCAAAACACCCGGGAGCGCGAAGTCCGTGCACTCGAGGCCGCCGTTCAACACCTCGATGTAGAGCATGCACTCATTTTAACGGAAGCAAACGAGAATACCATTGATATCGCTGGGATTCCTGTAGAAATCCGTTCGATTTCTGAATGGCTACTTGACTGAACAGGAATGGATGTTGAAAATGCCCAAAAGCATTACCCGAATGGATTACAAGAAAAACACAGGCTGGTACGTGCGCGTGAAATTCAGAGGCAAAGAACACCGTAAGTATTTTGGCGACAGCGCTTGGGGAGGTACCGAGGAAGCCTTAGATGCTGCCATCCAATGGCGAGACGAAAAGGAACGCGAGTTGGGCAAGCCACGTACCGACCGGATGGTGATCTCTAAACCCCATGATGACCTGGGGATCACTGGCGTACGCCGTACGATGAGTTGGACCGGGGCAACCGATACAGAGGGGAACCCGCTTCCAAATTTCACACCGGTATATGCCGTCACCTGGAGCCCAGAACCCGGTGAAAGAAAACAGACTTCCTTCTCTGTGGAAAAGTACGGAGAAAAGAAAGCCAGGAAGATGGCGATAGAACTTCGCAAGCAAAAAGAGTCTGAGATCTACGGGGGAACGGTCGATCTCTGATAGCAAACCCGTTGGAGTATAATCGGCTGGTCTCGACTGTGATGAGTATGTGGGATTACTATTTTTTGATCTTGGATCAAGGAAGCACAGGAGCAATCGAATCTTACAGCAACTAGAAATTGTTGGTTCAACCGCTTCGGTTTTTTTCAGTGATGATCCTCAATCAACACGACTTCGATAAATGAGATAATAAGGATAACAATGACAATCTGGTTCACAGCTGACACTCACTTTGGGCATACGAATGTCATCCAGTATTGCAAGCGCCCATTTTTATCTGTGACGGACATGGATGAAGCGTTGGTAGAAAATTGGAACCGGGCAGTCAACGCAGATGATACGGTCTATCACCTGGGCGATTTCACGCTGGCAGGGAAGAATGCAGCCAGCGTGTATTTTCAACGACTCAATGGGAAAATCTGTGTCGTTCCGGGTGGGCATGACAATAAGTGGCTTGGAAAAGATGAATACTTCACGAAATCCGGCCATCCAGTCATTATTCTCCCTCCACTATACACATTGAAAACATCTCTTCCTGAAGTCGAGCATCCCCAGCTGATTGTGTTGTGCCATTACGCCATGCGCGTCTGGGATCGTTCGCATTACGGGAGTTGGCACCTGTACGGTCATTCGCATGGAAATTTGCCCCCAGTAGAGAACAGTCTGGATGTGGGTGTGGATTGTTGGGATTACCGGCCTATCTCTCTCGCCACGGTCTATCACAAGATAGGGGCTGAGTAGCGAATACGGAACTTCGAGAAAATGAAACGAATCGCCTGGCTGACCGATATACACCTAGAATTTGTTAGCACGGAAGCCGCCCTCGCTTTCATTGACCAAATCGCAGCTTCATCTCCTGATCTGGTTCTGATCGGGGGAGATATGGGCACGGCCAGGAATCTTAGCTTCTTCTTGCGGGCCTTCGATGAAAGAATACAATGCCCGGCTTTCTTCGTGTTGGGCAACCATGATTTCTATCACGGTTCATTGGAGCAAATTCACAGTCTTGCAGAGGAAATTTCAGACAGCTTTCAATGGCTGCGCTGGTTGACAAGGCAAGGGATTGTTGAGATCACAAACTCGACCTGCTTACTCGGGCATGACTCCTGGGCCGATGGGCGGTTGGGTACTGGGAGCAGTTCCCAGGTCGAGCTCAATGACTACTACCTTATCGAGGAATTTACCGGTTTGTCTTGCCAAGAGCGCTACCGGAAGATGGCTGAATTGGGCGATCTGGCCGCAGAGCATTTCCGGCGATGGCTGCCCCTGGCCTGTGCAGATTATAGAAATGTCCTTCTACTCACCCATGTGCCGCCCTTCCGAGAAGCATGCTGGCATGAAGGGAGTATCTCCGATGATGATTTCCTGCCGCACTTTACATGCAAAGCTGTTGGAGACGCCTTGAGAGCAACCATGCTTCAGAATCTACACACGCATTTGACTGTCCTGTGCGGGCATACGCATGGACATGGAGAAGTAAACATACTTCCCAATTTACATGTCAAAACTGGGGGCGCGGAATATGGCCAACCAAAGATTCAGGAAATTATGATTGTCAAGTAACTATGGAAGTTGGAAAATTCCCCTCTTGAAATTCGCCCAATTTCTGCCATAATATAAATGCCCTGCCTAGGGTGCCCCCCTCACTCTGGGTGGGGTTTTTGTTGGGGCGAATAAGCTTCGCAGTTTTTCCTTACAAATACCATGAACGTGATTCTCACAGACCTCGAAGGTACTCTCACCACCGGTTCGAGTTGGCGCGGCTTTCGCAGCTACTTCAAAGAGAATTACAGCCCGCTGAGATACAATCTGTTCTTTTTCCGCTTTCTACCGCGTTTCCCGCTGATGAAGATGGGCTTGCTCAATCGCCAGAAGACGATGACCGCCTGGTTGCAAGCGGAAATCGGGCTGATGCGGGGCCTGCCGGCCAGTGAAATCAACGCTATGGCTGAGTGGGTGGTCTTCAACGAAATGTGGCCAAAATGCCGTCAAGATGTGCTATTGGAGATCGAGAAGAAGCGTCTTTCAGGAGCACAGATTGTGGTGGTTTCCGGCGCGTACCAGCCCATCGTAGAAGCCTTCGCCCGCAAGATCGAAGCGCGAGCTATCGGCACGCAGCTTGTTTATGAAGATGGCAAGCTCAACGGTATCGAATTGCCGGTGAATTCGTACCAGAACAAAAGTGAGAAAATACGCACTCGTTACCCCGACGCCAGCATTGTAGTGGCATATGGGGACACGCTATCCGATCTGCCGATGCTGGAGATGAGCGATATGCCAGTGGCAGTATATCCTGATGCAAAGTTGCTGCGTGTCGCCGAAGAGCGGGGGTGGCGCATAATTCCAACTAGTTACCGGTAGCAGTAGCTATGCAACGGAAATCTCTTCCGTCATTTGGGACACGAAGTATTTGCTTGGGCGCGAAAGCAAGACCCCGCAGGCGATGTTCTATGTGATATAATATAAAACATCGAAAGGAGTCTGTCATGTCGCGATATCCGTTGAATTTACCGGGCCAGTTGAAAAAAGAAGCTGAGCAATTTGCCAGTGAACAAGGCGTATCACTCAACCAGTTCATCATGTGGGCTGTAGCCGAAAAGGTCGGGGCGCTCAGCCAAACACTCGATGATCCCCAATTTCCACAAGTTACCTACCGGCGCGGTGCGGCGGGAATCCCCACGCCTGTTTTACGCGGAACAGGCATACGCGTGCAGACCATCGTAGCAGCATCACAAAACTGGGAGCTATCACCTGAAGAAATTGCTTCAGATTATGATCTCACCAAATCTCAGGTGCAGGAAGCGCTTGAATTCTACGAAGCGCACCGGGATGAGATCGAGGCAGCCATCACCGCCGAAGAGAAATTAGCACCCGATCATGCCTGAGCCCAGCTTGCATCTGGACGCCGATGCTTCCAATAAGGCGCTCTATAAGGCTTTGATAGAGCGCGGACATGATGTTTCCCGCACCCCCAATGATTGGATGCGCCGAGATGCCAGCGACGAGCGTCAACTCCTGGGCGCCACCTCGCACGGTCGCTGCATCTTCACGTTCAATATCCGTGATTTCCTGGCTTTGGCAAAGCAACATCCCCGGCATGGAGGCATTATCCTGGCTGCGCAATCCAGTTGGACTCTATCGGCGTTGATCGAGGCGTTGGACCGTGTCTTAGATGAAACGGATGCCGAGGATTGGATTGGACAAGTACGCTGGCTGAATGACTGGCGCTAGGGCAGCATCCCCATTTGGATTTGCAAATTCCACAAACCATTTCGACGCAATGAATGCACAACTTTAGCACCACGAGCTGAAAGCCCGGTACGCTGCTGACCTTCTTTTCTAAGGGTCAAGATGCCCAAAACCTACACCTTCCACGTATCTTTACCCGCCACCGGGCGGGTCTGGCGCAAAATAGAAATGTGCGCCGAACAAACCCTTCAGGACTTACACCATGCCATTCTGCGGTCCTATGGTTGGGGCGGTGATCATCTCTACTCGTTTTTCATGAGCGGAGAAGCCTGGGACAGGCAGAGCGAGTACCGGCTTCCTGAAGGTCTTGATCCGTGGGGAAATTCTTATGATTTTGATGAAGAAGAAGAGAAACTACCTGAGTTGACTCTTGAGGAGCGGGAAGCCAACCTGCGCGAGATCTATGGCGATGAAATGACGTTGGAAGAAATGGAAGCGGACATGAAAGCCTTTTGGGAGGAATTCATTGCCGAGGAAGAAAAGCATGGCCCAGGGGATGTGCGAACCACTACAATAGAAAGCCTGGGTCTGGAGATCGGCAAAACCTTCCTATACCTGTTCGACTATGGGGATGAGTGGCGCTTCAAGGTGCGAGTGCATGCTATTGATCTGAACGCTCCCGAAGACGAGTACCCCAAAGTGGTCCAAAGCGTCGGTCAAGCACCGTCGCAATACCCGGATTGGGATTGAGAAGCCCGTATGAAAACCATTCCCCATTTGACAGAAAATGATATACGATCACTAGCAACCACGCAATCATGGACACGCGGCGAGGATTATTATTACAGCAATCGGGTTGAGAATGTGGTCTGGCGGGATGGATTGTTGACCGCGGAAGTTGAAGGCAGTGAATACGAGCCATATATCGTACAGATACGATTCGACGAAGGTGAAATCCGCTCAACGGATTGTACTTGTCCCTATGATTGGGGTGGTGATTGCAAACACATTATTGCTACGTTGCTCTATCTCTGCCGCCGGCGTGACGATATCGCTCAACGGCCTGCGGTCGCTGATTTGATCGCCAACCTGAGCCGCGATCAACTGGCAGAGATCATCCTTGATCTTTCATTAGTGCATCCCGCCATTATCGACGATATCGAACGCAGCCTGCCCCTGGCTGTGCCCGGCGAACCAACTTCGTCCAAAACCGAGTTGTCTCAAGTGGATACCAACTTGTTGCGCCGTCAAATCAAGGCAGAACTGCGCACCTCCATCA
>CAZLNX010000191.1:0-11565 GCA_964560795.1 uncultured Anaerolineales bacterium
TCTTTTTTGTTGCTCAACGCTTCTGTTTTGCCTGAGTTACTGCAGTAGAGTCCCTGTGTGAATACGCTTCGTTCCCGCACTGGGAAGATGTTGTGTTAAAATTTGGCGAACTGTAGAGTAAAAGAGGCGAAATACCCATGACTTCAAGTGAGAGCCCAATCTCAACGGACTTCATCCGCGAGGCGGTAAAAGAAGATTTATCTAGAGGACGCTTTGATTACGTTCGAACCCGCTTACCACCGGAACCCAACGGCTACTTGCATATTGGCCATGCCAAAGCATTCCTGATCGACTATTTGGTGGCCGAGGATTTTGGCGGTGAACTGAACTTGCGTTTTGATGACACCAATCCTGCGAAGGAAGAAACCGAATTTGTCGAAGCGATCAAGGAAGATGCCAAATGGCTGGGTATCGAATGGTGTGACCGCGAATTCTATGCATCGGATTATTTCGATGAATTGTATAACTGGGCGGTCCGTTTGGTTAAGCAGGGTAAAGCCTATGTTGATGATCAAAGCCCCGAGGAGGTCAGCCGCAACCGGGGTACGCTGACAGAGCCGGGAGTCAACAGTCCCTATCGTGATCGATCCGTTGAAGAGAATCTCGATTTGCTCGAGCGGATGAAAAATGGAGAATTCCCCGAAGGAAGCCGCATTCTGCGCGCCAAAATTGACATGGCTTCAGGCAATATCAATTTGCGTGACCCAGCCATGTACCGCATCATTCATGAGCCACCTCATCATCGCACAGGTAAAGAGTGGTGCATCTATCCAATGTATGATTGGTCCCATGGTCAGAATGACTCCATGGAAGGAATTACTCATTCGCTGTGCGATATCGGCTACGAAGCCCATCGTCCGCTGTATGAGTGGTTCCTTGAAGAACTGGGTGAATTTGTTCCCCGACAAATCGAGTTTGCTCGTTTGAATCTCTCCTATACGGTATTAAGTAAGCGTTATCTGCGCCGCCTGGTGGATGAAGGTCTCGTTGATGGTTGGGATGATCCGCGCATGCCTACATTACGTGGCATGCGCCGGCGTGGATATACCCCCGAGTCAATCATCGAGTTCATCAAGAAGGTTGGCATTGCCAAGAACTACAATATGGTGGATATCGCCTTGTTGGAAGCTGGGATTAGGGCTGATTTAAATATCCGCGCTGAACGCCGCATGGGCGTACTTAACCCTTTGAAAGTGGTCATAACCAATTATCCTGAGGGGCAAGAAGAGGAATTGGATGCAGTCAACAACCCCGAGGATGAAAGCGCCGGGACGCGCAAAGTGCCATTCTCGCGCGAGATCTATATTGAGCGCGAAGATTTCCGCGAGGATCCCCCCAAGAAATACTTCCGCCTGGGGCCTGATCGTGAAGTCCGTTTGCGATACGGCTATTTCATCAAGTTTGAAGATTTTATCAAGGATGAGAATGGTGAAGTCGTCGAGGTGCACTGTTCCTATGATCCCGAAACCAAAGGCGGTTATGCGCCCGACGGCCGAAAGGTTCGCGGTACCTTGCACTGGGTTTCTGCTCCCCATGCTGTTGATGCGGAAATTCGTCTCTATGATCGCCTTTTTACCAAGGAAGACCCCATGGATTTCGACGCTGATGCTGGGGAAGATTTCATTGATTTCCTAAACCCTGATTCACTGACCATTTTGTCGAATTGCAAACTGGAACCTAGCCTTGCAGAAGTAGCGCCTGGTGATCGTTTCCAGTTCGAGCGTCGGGGATATTTCTGTGCAGATGTTGATTCGACAAAAGACTCTCCTATCTTCAACCGCACAATTGCCCTGCGTGATACTTGGGCGAAGATCAGAAAACAGCAGAAGAAATAAATTCCCACACAACTTTGTGAAGCCGTATTGCCTGGTGATGATGCTGCGCCTCGTCACCAGGCTTTTATGTGCCATTTGGAGTCTTCGGTTTGTGGGTTTTCGTTGACTGATTCCTATGGCATAATCTTGAAAGTAGGTTAGAAACTTTAGGAGCTGCTCGTGGAATATTCGAAAATATGCGTACTGGGCATGGGCTATATTGGCCTTCCCACCGCTAGTACATTTGCTACGCAAGGGGTGCACGTTGTTGGGGTGGACGTAAACCAACAGGTCGTCGAAACGTTGCAAAATGGGGGCGTGCATATTCACGAACCTGGGCTACGCACGCTCTTTCAGGCCGCGATCAAATCGGGAAATCTCATCATCTCTGCGGAACCTGAGGAGGCAGATGCCTTCATTATCGCTGTACCAACACCATTCAAACCAGATAAAAAAGCTGACCTGGCTTATGTCATTTCTGCCAGTGAGGCTATCGTTCCCCATTTAAAGCCAGGGAATCTTGTTGTCCTGGAATCAACCTCGCCGCCGCGTACGACGATTGATGTAGTTGCGCCCATATTGGAAAAATCTGGCTTGAAGGCTGGCGACGATTTTCATCTGGCATACTCCCCTGAACGTGTGCTGCCGGGGCAAATCCTGCGTGAATTGATTGACAATGCCCGCGTAATTGGCGGGATCGACAAAGCATCTTCAGAAGCCGGCCGTGATCTCTATGCTATCTTTGTGCGCGGCGAGATTATTTGCACCACAGCAACGACCGCCGAGATGGTCAAGCTCATGGAGAACACTTATCGGGATGTCAATATTGCCATCGCCAATGAATTCTCTCGGCTGGCAGCGCGCTTTGGCGTCGATGTTTGGGAGGCCATCGATGTGGCCAATCATCACCCTCGAGTAGAAATTCTGCGTCCTGGGCCAGGTGTAGGAGGGCACTGTATCAGCGTAGATCCCTGGTTCTTTGTTGATGCCGCACCCGATCTCACCCCGCTGATCGCAACCGCTCGCGATGTCAACGATGCGCAGCCTCAGGTTGTCGTTGATATGGTGCAAAATGCCCTGGGCGACATCTCCGATAAACGCATTGCAGTGTTAGGCCTGGCATATAAGCCGGATGTCGACGACCTGCGCGAAAGCCCGGCGGTGGAGATTGCCAACCGATTGTCGGAGAGTGGGGCAGATGTTGTCGCTTATGAACCCTACAAGCTGGATGCCGAGTTCCCCAAGTTTTCCGTGGCCCAAACATTGGATGCAGCCTTGAGCGGCGCAGACGGGCTGGTATTATTGGTGGCTCATGCTCCCTTGAAAAATCTTAGCCCCGAGGATGTCGCTACCAAAACCAAAGCCCGAGTTGCCATTGATGCCGTCAACGGTTGGGGCACTGCAGAATGGGAAGCCGCGGGCTTTGCCATCACACGTCTGGGCGTCGGCTCCGTCAACTAACCACTA
Organism: uncultured Anaerolineales bacterium; assembly: GCA_964560795.1. Taxonomy (GTDB): domain Bacteria; phylum Chloroflexota; class Anaerolineae; order Anaerolineales; family UBA11858; genus NIOZ-UU35. The sequence continues at coordinate 3,282 of CAZLNX010000191.1, forward strand.
ACCACTAACCACTGACCATGCGAATCCTTTCTATTTTCGGTACCCGTCCTGAAGCAGTCAAAATGGCTCCTGTCATCCGTGAACTGGAGAGAACACCCAATGTTGAATCTTTAGTTTGTGTGACTGCCCAACATCGCCAGATGCTCGATCAAGTGTTGGATTTATTCGAGATCACCCCGGATGTTGACCTCGACTTGATGCGACCCAATCAATCGCTAGCTCAATTGACCGCGCGCGTATTCGAAAAACTTGACCCTGTATTGGCTGACCTAAAACCCGATTGGGTACTCGTGCAAGGTGATACTACCACGGTGATGTCAGCCGCACTGCTGGCCTATTACCATCGCATCAAAGTTGGCCATGTCGAGGCAGGATTGCGAACTGGCGATAAATGGCAGCCCTTCCCTGAGGAGGTCAATCGCCGGGTTGCGGGCATAACCGCTGACCTGCATTTTGCACCCACAGAGTGGTCACGCCGCAATCTTCTCAGAGAAAATGTTCCTGTTGAAGATATTGTAATCACAGGCAACCCCGTCATCGATGCCTTGCATTGGGTGTCGCAGAAGCCCTTCGATTTATCATCCTTAGGTATTCAAACAACCGATGTGCGACTGGTCACTGTGACCGCTCACCGACGGGAAAATTTTGGCGGTCCGCTCGAGAATATCTGTAGCGCCCTTCGGTACCTTGCTGAACATTATGCTGATCAGGTGCACTTTGTCTACCCAGTTCATCTGAACCCCAATGTTCAAGAGCCAGTTTATCGCCTGCTGGGTGATATCCCCAATATCACGCTTCTTGATCCATTAGAATATCTCCCTATGGTTCACCTGATGAAGCATTCGTCATTGGTGCTCACAGATTCTGGTGGTTTACAAGAGGAAGCTCCTGGTTTGGGAGTCCCGGTGCTAGTGCTACGAGAAGTGACCGAGCGCCCCGAGGGCCTCGAGTCCGGCACATTGAAACTTGTAGGCACCGACACCGAACGAATAGTCAGCGAAACTCGCCGGCTGCTCGACGATGTCGCAGCGCATGCGAGAATGGCCCAGGCCGTAAATCCTTATGGCGATGGTCGTGCGGCGAAACGCATTGTTGATGCTATTCTGGCATATAATGACTATGAGAGATAGCGAGATGCTCGTAGCAAGCTTTTTACTCGATCAATAATGTCCCGCGATTTAATCACTTCCCTGACATATATGAGATCATGGCCCATTCTGGGGCGTGGAGCGTATTACGCGCTCAAAGCCCTCGGAGTGGAGCTGCCGCGATCTGTACCCATTGGTGATGATCTCGAGATCGCTCATGGCGGCTTTGGCATCGTGATCCACTCCAAGGCAGAGATTGGGAATCGTGTGAAGATTTACCCCGGCGTAAGTTTGGGGCGGGCGGATATCCATAAACCTATATCAGAGTCGAAATTTGGGGGCATCGTCATCGAAGATGATGTCATCTTATCTCCAGGTTCAAAGGTGATATGTAAAAGCGGTGTTTTGCGTGTAGGCAGCGGGACTGTACTGGGTGCCAATGCCGTCCTGCTCCAGTCAACGGGGGAGAACGAAATTTGGGCTGGAATCCCGGCTCGCTGTGTTGGTAAGCGCGAATTGTGAAGACAATTTGTATTGTTCCTAATGTATCCGGAGTTGGGGGGATGGTTTCCTTCCGGGCCAAGTTTTCTGCTGGATTGAGAGCTCGCGGTATCGAAGTTGTCAATGACGTGCGATCCTTCGACAAGCTCAGGACAAGCAGTGCGACCCCCGACGCAATCCTCGTTATCGGCGGCACGCGCGACCTGCCCGGCCTGTGGCGAGCCAGGCGTCGCGGTGTGCGTATTGTCCAGCGGCTTAACGGCATGAATTGGCTGCACCGCCAGGTGAATACAGGTATGCGTCATTACCTGCGCGCCGAATATGGCAATTGGATTTTGAAAACTATTCGCGCCCATTTGGCTGACCACATCATTTATCAGAGCAAGTTTTCACGTCAGTGGTGGGAACGTGTCTATGGTCCAACACCCGTACCAAGCAATGTTGTCCACAACGGTGTTGATTTGGATAAATACTCCCCAGGTAACCTCTCGCAGCTACCTGCTGACCGCTATCGGCTATTGATGGTTGAGGGCAGTCTGATGGGAGGCTACGAACTTGGGTTGGAATCTGCAGTGAAGTTAGTCGAGTTGCTCAATACTTCTTATGGTCAAGGTTTGGATAAAGAAGTTGAATTGATGGTTGTTGGACGGGTTGCGGAGAGTGTCAAACAGAAATATGCAGATCGTTTGAATCCTCCGATCGTGTGGCGTGGCTTAGTTGAGATTGATGAGATCCCAGAGATTGATCGCTCTGCACACCTGCTGTATGCATCGGACATCAATGCTGCCTGTCCCAACTCGGTCATTGAAGCACTGGCCTGCGGCACCCCGGTGCTCGCATTCGATACCGGTGCGCTGCCGGAGTTAGTGCAGGGCGATGCAGGTCGGATAGTGCCCTATGGCGGAGACCCCTGGAAATTAGATCAGCCGGACATCCCTGCATTGGCCGATGCAGCAGTTGAAATTCTGTTAGATCAGGAGCGCTTTAGATTAGCAGCGCGCGCTCAAGCTGAGGAAGCCTTTGAATTGGCTCAAATGGTTGAGAAATATTTAGATGTTTTGGTGAACCACAAAGGCACAAAGGCACAAAGCTTTTTTTAATTTTAATCTTAGTGACTTCGTGTCTTTGTGGTAAATTGGGAGGATACAAATGAAATATGCACCTTTATCGGAAAAACATGAAAATATTGCGAAAGCGATTGTAAATACTGCATACCTAGTTCACAAAGAACTTGGTCCGGGATTGTTAGAGCGCATTTATGAGTCGTGTTTCTGTCACGAATTAGGCAAACATGAATGGACGATTCAGCACCAAGTTGTTGTACCAATTGTTTATGATGGCATTACTTTTGATGAGGGCTTTCGATTAGATGTTGTTGTAGATGATTTGGTTATTTGTGAACTGAAAGCAGTTGATAGGATTATGTCGGTCCATGAAGCACAATTGCTAAGTTACATGAAGTTGACCAAGAAGCGTCTTGGTTTTTTGATAAACTTCAACGTACCATTGATCAGGAATGGGATCAAGCGTTTTGTTCGGTGACCTCAGGGTTTTGGTGTTACGTCGGAGGCGTGCTGTGCATGTGGTGAAAAAAGTGATACTAAATTTTGTGGCAGGTATATCTCGTGTTTTGCCTGCATCTTTCAAAAAAATATTGTATGGACTTGGTCCTATTACTGAATCCATACGTGAGATTCTTAACCGTGCTGCGCCCATTGGATTAACTGAGGCTGAGATCTCCGCTGGGGCGCTGGCTGGGATGAATATGCGTCTCGATTTGCAAACAGAGAAGGACTATTGGTTGGGTATCTATGAAACTGATCTGCAAGCAGCGATTTGCGATTTGGTGGAGCCAGGTTGGGTGGCGTACGATGTCGGTGCTAACATCGGCTATATCTCTTTGATGCTTGCTCGGTTGGTGGGGAGTACGGGAAAAATTTTCGCCTTCGAAGCGCTGCCATCGAATATCGAGCGGCTTCGGGAAAATGTCTCTTTGAACGACTTCAACTCTAGAGTGCAAGTGATCCATGGAGCGGTTGGATCAACCTCAGCCCCCGTTAAATTTATGGTTGGCCCTTCGGGTACCATGGGAAAAACGGAAGGGTCCGCGGGGCGTACGGAAGGCCACGTTGAATCTATTGACGTTCCTGGGTACACGCTAGATGACTTTGTCTATCGGGACGGCAACCCCTCACCGCAGATAATCAAAATAGATATCGAAGGGGGTGAAGTGCTGGCTCTTCCTGGAATGAAGCGCTTGTTAGCCGAGGTACGCCCTTTGATCTTTCTTGAACTTCATGGCCCTGAAGCGGCTCGAGTCGCCTGGGAAACTCTGCGTGCGGCAGGATACAATATTGCACGCATGAAACGTGGATACTCAACAGTGCCTACTTTAGATGCTCTTGATTGGAAATCGTATCTCATCGCATTGCCATGAATCTCCAAACTCCAATATCTACCCTCCCGTTCACAGGAAAAGTGGCTCTTCAGCAGCGCGTATTGCCCGCATACCGCGCTCCATTCTTCGATCTGCTGGCCCAATCATGCACCGGCGGATTGAGCGTATTTGCTGGTCAAGCGCTTGACGTTGAAAATATCCCCTCGGCCAATGTGTTTGAGCATGCGCGGCGTTATAATGCTAAGAACCACCATTTCAGCGATCCTTCATCGAAATTTTATCTTTGCTGGCAGGGGGGGATGATTGATTGGCTCGAGGATGTTGATCCAGATGTGCTGATTGTGGAGGCAAATCCACGCTATCTGAGTAACCGTTTGGCGATCCGCTGGATGCGCGAGCGGAGACGTCCGATCCTGGGGTGGGGGTTGGGTTCACCGCCCCTGGGCGGGTTCCTTGCCCCCCTGCGACGTCGGAATCGCGTCTCCTATTTGCATTCCCTTGACGGATTGATTGCGTATAGTCAAAGAGGGGCCGCAGAATATCAGTCATTGGGGATACAGGAAGAGAATATTTTCGTTGCGACCAATTCTGTGATGCCGCGCCCCGTAGGCCCTCCGCCTAATCGCCCGGAAACTATCGAAGCTCCCGCAGTGGTGCTGTTTGTGGGTCGGCTTCAGTGGCGTAAGCGGCTGGATATACTACTGAATGCTTGTAGGTCTTTACCCGAAGAGATTCAACCTGACATCGTGGTGGTAGGGGATGGGCCTGCTCGAGACCAATTCGAAGAAATTGCAGCGAATGTATACCCGCAAGCTGAATTTGTTGGCGCCAAGTATGCCGATGAAAGTAAAGCACATTTTGAAAATGCCGATCTATTCGCTTTACCAGGCACAGGGGGGCTGGCGGTGCAGCAAGCTATGAGTTTTGGTTTACCCGTGATTGTCGCAAAAGGGGATGGCACACAAGATGATCTCGTCCGAGATGAGAACGGATGGCAAGTTTCGCCGGGAGATCAGGAAGATTTCACCAGCACATTACGAGATGCACTCTCCGATATTCCGCGACTCCGGCGTATGGGGAAGGAATCTTTCCGCATTGTTTCTGCCGAGATCAACCTGGAAGCTATGGTGGCTGCATTTGTGCATGCCCTAGAAATTGTAAGACGCATAACGTTATGAGAATTCTATTTGTCGCCGATGGGCGCTCACAAATTGCACTCAACTGGATCCGTTATTTTGTAGAGCGAGATCATGAAGTTCACCTGGCTTCTGTTTATCCCGGTAGGCCAGACCTCGCGTTGGCTTCGTATCATTACATTCCAGTGGCATTTAGCGGGGCTGTGGAGCAGGGGAGCAGTGATGCCGGGAGAAGTGGGAAAATACTAAAGAAACTAGCTACACCCCGTGTCCGAACCTGGCTGCGCCATCACTTCATTCCTCGAAGCTTTCCTGCTGCGGCTTCCACTCTCCAATCTCTAATCTCCGATCTTCAGCCTGACTTGATACACGCCATGCGAATCCCGTATGAGGGGATGTTGGCCTCGCTAGCTATGCCGACTAGTCCGCTGCTAGTCTCCGTATGGGGCAATGATTTCACGCTGCACGCTCCCGCCACACGTCAGTTGAAAAAGCTTACGCGTAAAACCATGGAGCGTGCCAATGCCCTGCATACTGACTGCGTCAGGGATCTAAGACTGGCTCGCGAGTGGGGATTCTCTAAACAAAAACCTGGCGTAGTGATGCCGGGAGCTGGGGGTATTCAGAGTGATATCTTCTATCCTGTTGAAGAGCCGCAAACTCCCATCATCGTCAACCCGCGCGGTTTGCGCGCCTATGTCCGTAGCGATACTTTTTTTAAGGCGATTCCGAAAGTTTTGTTGCATCAGCCCCAAAGCCGATTCCTCTGCCCGGCGATGCAGAACCAACCCGAGGCCGAGGAATGGGCTTCCCGTTTGGGTGCAGGCGACTCATTGAAGTTGCTTCCCCTACTCACGCGTGGTCAAATGGCAGACACATTCCGCGGCTCTCAAATTGTGCTCTCGATCACCACCCATGACGGCACACCCAATACATTATTAGAGGCCTTGGCGTGTGGATGTTTCCCCATCGTCGGCGACATAGAATCCCTGCGTGAGTGGATCACGCACGGAGAGAACGGCCTGCTGGTTGACCCAGCGGATCCTGATGCGCTTGCCAAGGCAATTGTGCGCGCCATGAACGATCCTGAATTGCGCTCAAGTGCGCGTGAGCATAATTTGGAATTAATTTTGGAACGAGCGGAATACAAGAAAGTGATGGGGGAAGCTGAAGGTTTTTATCGTAGCCTGATCTAATCTGAGTTGCGGTAACTGTTACTTATCGTTGAGCGGAGGCGACGCTCGCTATGCGCGCCTCTGGCGTGCGGCCCGATGGGCAGCCGTAGTCGAAACGCTGAATATTTCCCTTCGACTTCCACTTCGACACCCTTCGACAGGCTCAGGGTTCAGCTCAGTGTCCGCTCAGGGATGGGAGAAGCGTTCTTATTCGTAACTCAGGCTGGTATTGAAATATCAATTAGCGATGCGTTTTCGCCAGACAGCGTAGCGTGAGAAAAATCTTACTCCAATCCCGGACAACGTCAGCTGGGGGCTGACAGCATGTTTCAAAGATTCTCTTAAAGATGATGCGTCGTCGAAGGGGGGCAATAGCATAGAGCCGCGACCGATCTCAAACGCAGCATGAGCATCTGAGCCGTGTGTGCCAGGGAGCGAATGTTGGCGGGCGAATTTGCTCGCCTGCCAGTTGAAACCCGGCCACAGACAGCGGGCGTTGAAGGTCTCAATGGCGTCGATACCGGGCAGGATCTCCAGCAGGGTTTCCGGTTTCCAGTGCCCCTTACGGAACCTGTCGAAGGGGTGCGAAACGCTGATGAAAGCCCCTTGTTCCTTTAAAATGGAGATTGTGGCCTGGGGTGTCTGCCCTGGTTGAATTTCATCTTGAACAAAAATGGCCAACAACTCGCCCTCGGTGGTAAGAATCTCCTCCCCAACGATGACGCGCTCGGGATCGATCTCTTTGGCGCGCAATGCCCCCTTGATGGTGTTGTGATCAGTGATTACTACGCGGTCGATGCCTTTTCGATGGCAGGCAGCGATCAGCTTTTTGGGCGTGGTCAAGCTGTCGGGAGAGAAGATCGTGTGGCAGTGGAAATCAACTCTAACGAATTTATCTGTGTTCATCTGCGATTGCCTCCAGCCCAACTTCGGTGATCGGCGCTTTCAAGCCCAATAACTCGCGCGAGAAAGCCCAGGCAATCAAACCCAACAATACACTGAACCACAGCGTGGCGAAGCGGATCAAGAGTGTTGCGGCTGCTGCGGTATCCGTTCCTAGTGCAAGGGTTAGAGTGAGCATTCCAGCAATCGATGCCTCAGCTGCGCCCAGGCCACCGGGCAATGCGGAAACCGCTCCGATCACAGTGGAAAACGCTAAAACGAACACAGCGATCGAAAGGGTTTCCCATGAAGGTGGAATGCCCAAACCCAGCAAGATCAGGTAGAACCCGATTCCCTCGCCCAACCATGATACCATCCCGAGGCTAGTTGCCATGATTGTGGCACTGGGTTTGAAGAGAGCAAAACTGCCTTCGTAGAATTCGATTAGTGAATCTGAAAACCTTTTGATAAGTGGTAGTTTTTTAGAAAAACCTAGGAGTGCCATTGCGACCGGACGAATCTGCGAAATCACAATTACACTCGTCAGGAAAACTAGGACAAATACAAATCCCGGCCAGTATTGCGGATACGCGATCACCCCTAAAGTTGACAGTAACAAAACAGCCAGACCGTCGCTGATGCGCTCGGCAACGACCACGGCCAAACCCTTAGCCGTAGATACGCCTGTTTTGTGATGTATCCAAACCCCTTTGAGTACCTCACCGACCTTTCCCGGCGTCACAGCCAGGGGGAAACCAGCCACAAAGAGATGATAGCTTTCTCTTATGGGGATCTCGCTGGCGCCAACCTGACGTAAATAGAAATGGAATTTGTAGCCACGCAGCAGGTAGTTGAATAAGGTCAGTAGGATAACCCATGGATACAGCGACCACTTGAAAGTCAGAATGCGCTCGCTTACCTGACGCAGATCGGCGACGAAGGTCAATGCGATCATCACGACAAAGCCAAAAAGCAGTCCGAATACCAGGCGACGTATCAGGGAAGATGATTTTTGTAGGTCCATGCGCATATTGTTACAAAATAAGAGAGCTAGGGAGGTGTGCAAAAATAAGATCCCATTTTTGAAATGGTCTGGAAGAATCG
>CAZLNX010000192.1:0-11525 GCA_964560795.1 uncultured Anaerolineales bacterium
CCCTCCGCAGCCAGTCGTTCATGCCATCACAGGTGATGGCTTAGTAGTTACATTTTTTCTCTCCATCGATGGGACTCCAATGATCCGGTACCTGAACGGCGATCACTTCTCCCTGGGCGGTGATGTCACCTTCAACCGATAAAGTGATTTCTACAACTGCTTTCCGCCCTTGAATATTTTTTATCTTGCCATGTAAATTGATAGGAGGCCCCAAGGGTGTGGGCTTAAGGTAATCTACATGGATGGATGCAGTCACAAAACCTAGCGGTTTGAGGGAGTCACCCATTTTACGATTTGCAGCCTGATATGCTGCCGCGGTGGCTGTACTTGTGCCAAAGCAATCGATCAGCGAGGCGATCAATCCCCCGTAAACGTAACCGGGAACTGCTTTGTGATAGGGTTTGGGGTGGTACGTGGTATAAGTTTCTTCAGTTTCTTCATCCCAGTAGCTCTTGAAATGCTGCCCCTTCTCGTTCAGACGGCCACAATTGTAGCAGTGGCTCCACTTATCAGGGTAATAATCTTGAATTGCTTTCTTGGTCATTTGTTCTCCAGGTTCAATCGAGCGCTTTCCTAATGTTTTCAACAGTCGCCAAATCTGGCGCGAATATCCAAGTCGTGGATGAATTTTCTACATAGAAGGCGTGAAGCCCCATCTCATCCTGCCATATGGTTGGGTTCTGACCCTCAATCGGATTTCCAAATCGACCGGTAGCATATGTCTTAAATGTGTCAACGAAATCCTTAGCTTCGGCATCCGTTTCCCATAAAGCCTCATAGATCATCGCTGCTGCTTCGTTTTGATCTTGGTAATAGACTGCGTACGCATCCCCTGCCCAACCTTCTGCGGCGCGGGCAGCGCGGGAAGTGCTGATGCGCGCATTTTCGTCTAAACCAAAGGCCAAAATCAAATAGGTGTACCACTCACCAACAACATCCTGGTCGACGAGTTCCCAGCCATTACCCAGGATAGGCAAGATGTCAGGTAAGTTCACAAGGGAGGGAACATCCTCGGGATAGCGCTCAGGGTGCAGGATCTGTTCGGTAGAAACTGGCGGATTTTTGTAAGCCCGGTTCACAGCATCCCAACCGCCTCGGTCGAATAGCGTTTGGACGAAATCATAGCCATACTGATAGGGAAAAAGCAAATCCTGGCCTAAAAAGGCTGGCGCTTGATCCATAACCGGCATTTCCATATCGTTGTAATACGCCATCAGGTCGGCATGGTCCTTATCGGTAGAATAATGGATGAACCATTGGGTTTCGCTTAGCGTGGCATCCCCTTCGAGCAGCGCTTCGATAGCTGCGCAGCGTTCAGAATTTACTTCACAAGATTCATCGTTGTAGCCAATGCCATCTTCGATATCAAAATTCTGATCTTGCAAGGCGTGCGTATATTCATGGGCGTAGGTCATGCGTTCCGGTCCCCCAAACTCTCCGCCCGCGACCAATACCATCTCTTTTGTTTCATGGTCGTAGTAACCAGCGATCTGTTCAGTTAGCAAGTCGACATGGAAATGATAAATGTCGAAACTTTCATCTAGCAGCCCAAAGATGGAGAGTGTCAGGGTATATTCCCAGCTATCATACTCACTCATCTCTTCCTCGAAGGCTTCAACAAGATCCTGGCGGAGTTCATCGGTGGACTGGATTTCTCGGCTGAACTCGCCATGGGGATCTAGGCCGCGCATATGACTGACCTGATTTTGGATGGTCTCCATTTGTGAGATGATCCCCGAAGTAATGGCATTTGGATCTACCTCGGGTGTAGTAGCAGCTTTGGGGATATCAGGATCAGGCGTAACCTCGTCCGCAGCCTGGCTGACCGGACTGGTCCTTGGCAGGGTAGCTGTTTCCCGAGGTGGTTCTAGCTCCCCGAGAGGATTCTGCCGCGCATATTGTACAAGCCCAGCAATACCAACGATACTGAGGGCGAGGCAAATTATCAAAATGAAAACAATAATGGGAATGAGAAGTCGATTTTTCATAAGCTTAGGTGACCTGGCTGATTGTAATCGTCTTCAAATGAATAATCAAGCAAGGTTATCGCGTAGGCGGCTAGTGCTATTGCCTGGGAGGGATATGTTTGTTATAGTGTGAAAGGCAGTCGTTCATTGCGCTTTTGGAGGCATAGTATGGTTTCAAATTATGTGCTTCGTTACCGTCTCGAAGGGGGGGAATGGCAAGAGTTTCCATTCTTGAAAGACGAAATCTTGATGGGGAGAGGAGCGGTTTGTGATCTTACGTTAGAGCATCAAGAAATCTCTCGCAAACATGCGCGTCTCAGTCGGGTTGGGGAGGAAATATTGCTAACTGATCTCGGTTCGAGCAATGGTACCTTTTTAGATGGCCAACCATTGATGCCGAATGTTCCCGTTCCTCTTCAGGTTGGTAGATCGTTTGAGATTGGTGGATTTTTGGTGATCTTGCATATTCCGGGCGAAGAAGGCACTCGCGTTGTTGAAGCGCGCGTGCCCCAGCGGAAAGAGATATTTCATTTGCGGTATCGTTTTTCCAGCGGAGAATGGCAAACCTATGTTCTTCCCGATGGTGATACAACGTTTGGTCGTGGTACAGATAATGACCTGGCTCTTGAAGATGAAGAAATCTCGCGCCATCATGCTGTGCTCACATTTAGTGCGAACAAATTGCTACTTGAAGATTTGGGTTCCACCAATGGCACTTTTATTGATGGTGTACAGCTCAATCCACGACAAAAATATCCCCTCAAAATTGGGCAATTCGTCGTCATGGGCCTTCATACCTTATATGTAGAAGCGCCCGACAGTGTTGGTGTGATGCACTCAGCCAGTAGAACTATGGTGATGCCCGGAGAGGCAATCGCCTTGCGGACTCCTGGTGTTGGACTTCCGGGTGAAGACCCGAAGACAATGTTGGATGCCGAAGTGCCCGTTGCTCAAACCGCAGTGCGTACCATGAACCTGGATGGACACGATAAAGTAACCATCGGGCGTGCTTCGGATAATCAGGTGGTATTGAACCATCCCTTGGTTAGTCGCTACCATGCCATATTGGAGCGCATGGGCAAGCGCTTTGTGATCAAGGATCTTCGCAGTTCAAACGGTATCTATGTTAATGATCAGAAAATTGAGCGCGAAGCCTACTTGAAAGATTGGGATCAGATTCGCATTGGGCCGTATGTCTTTGTCATTTCTGGCCAACAACTTCAAGGTCAAATAGAAGAAGGCATCCGCATTGACGCCAGGAATATTAATCAAGTTGTATCAAGTGGCTTAAACTTGCTCAAAGATATCAGCCTGACTATGGAGCCTAATGAGTTTGTGGCCCTGGTGGGTATGAGCGGCGCGGGGAAATCTACCTTTATGAATGCCATTAACGGATATTGGCCCGCCAGCCATGGACAAGTACTGGTTAATGGGATTACCTTGTATGATCATTACGACATGTTCCGCGACGATATTGGTTATGTGCCCCAGAAGGATATTGTTCACGCCGAACTGACTCCCGAATCAGCTCTGGATTTTGTCGCCCAACTGCGTATGCCTCCAGATACATCTAAACAGGAGCGGCAGGCTGTCGTTGCCGATGTGCTAAAAGATCTCGATTTAACGGAACGCAAGGATATTCCCATATCACGATTGTCGGGTGGACAACTGAAACGAGTTTCCATCGGTGTTGAATTGTTGACCAAACCGCGCCTGTTTTTCTTAGATGAGCCCACCAGTGGCCTGGATCCTGGTACTGAATACGACATGATGCGGCTGATGCGCCGCCTGGCCGATCAAGGCCGAACGATCATCCTAATTACGCATGCTACGAAGAACGTGATGATGTGCGACAAAGTTATCTTCTTGGCCCGAGGCGGTAACATGGCCTTTTATGGCGCGCCTGAGGATGCGTTGGCATATTTCGATTTCTACCGCACTGATCGCGAGCGCCGTGAAAAGGATATGGAATTCGATGATATTTATCGCATCCTGAACGATGAATCGCGCGGCGCTCCCGAAGCCTGGCGCGAACGCTATTTGCAGTCACAAGTGTACGCCGATCTTTACGGGCGCAGTATAGCCCCCGGAGCACAACCAGTCCCAGGGAGCATGACCCAGGCAGGAAAACTACAGGGGTCGAAGAAGCGGGTTTCCTCCTTGCGGCAATTCAAGGTTTTGTCTGCAAGGAATCTAAAAATCCTGGTCGCTGACAAAATATCCTTGGGGTTGATGGTTGCATTAGCGCCAGTTTTGGGATTGATGGATTTTATCTGGGGGAATGACCTTTACGATCCCATCGTTGGTGATGCATCAAAGATCGTTACGTTGTGGTTCATGATGGCATTGATAACCGTGCTTGTGGGGGCAATCAGCAGTGTGCGAGAAATTGTGAAAGAGGTCGATATTTATAAACGTGAGAGGGCGGTGAACCTAAAGATTCTGCCCTATGTGATGTCAAAACTCTGGGTGGGGGTGGTGCTGGCGCTGTATCAGGCGGGTATGTTATTGCTATTCCGTATTTTGTTTGTGCAGCCAAATGTACCAGGTAGTTCTGCCTATGTTGCACTGTATATCACTCTATTCTTAAGTACCCTGTGTGGGTATTTGGTTGGATTGGCAATATCTGCTATAGCGCCCAATCAAAATTCAGCCATGATGCTAATTATCGTTGTTCTGGTACCCCAATTCCTTTTCGCAGGCGCTTTACTGCCCTTGGATCTAATCCCGGGTGGGGAACAAATCAGCGTAATGATGCCAACGCGATGGTCATTCGAGGCCTTCCTGCGCATCACAGGGGTTGGGCAACAACTCAGCGATGACCCGTGTTGGACAAGTTTCCCGAAAGCTGACCGTCTCAAGTTGCCTGATGAACTAAAGAGCGACTGCCCCTGTATGGGAGGTAGCATTTTTACAGATTGTACTGATTTTCCAGGGATTTTGTCAGAAGATTTCTATGATGCCAATGCTCAAGTGGCCATTGTGAATCCTGAACCCATTGAGCCAGAACAGCCGACGCCTTACCCGTATCCTACGGCCTACCCGTCACCGACCGCTTTGCCAACGCCTACGTTGCTTCCTTCGTTGACACCGTATCCAACCCCCTCAGATCCCCGGGAGATGGATTCTTTTATGGATCAACGACAAGAACAAGGCAATGAATATCAGGACAGTATTTTGGGTCAATTTGATGGGTACCGAGATGATAGTAAAGCGCAAGGCGCAGTCTATTCAGAATTGCGCACCGAGCAGGGCGATCAATATGCTGACCTTCGAGAGCAGCAGGGTGATGACTATTCAGTCGCCATGACAAAATATGGTGATGAACGTGCCGAATGGCAAGAATCGCGCGATAAGGCGATCAACAGTTCCGAGGCAGTTTTAGGTTCTATCTATGACAATTTTTCACAGGCTTTCCGCGGCACTGTTGTTGGTCGTTGGGTGACGTTAGGCGTGATTATGGTAGTTTTACTCGTTACTGTGCTGGTTTTCCAGAAGCGCAAGGATGTTGTCTAATCGAAAGGATGATTCAATGAGTCAGGAAAGTTCCGTCCGGTTTTTTACATCCAAGGATGCTGATCCTGGGATGCTTGCGAATCAACAAATTGCCGTTTTAGGATACGGTCACTTAGGACGTCCGGTTTCGCTCAATTTGCGCGATTCGGGGTTTGAGAATGTGGTGGTTGGGAATATTGAAGACGAGTATGCTGTACTGGGACGAGATGAAGGTTTCAATGTATTACCAATCGGAGAGGCGGTCTCCCAAGCAGATATTGTTTTGATCCTGCTTTCGGATGAGATTATTCCAGAGATTTACACCAGTGAGATCGCGCCAAACCTGAACCCAGAGGCAGCGATCGCATTCGCTTCGGGGTACACCCTGGCATATGACTTGGTGGTCCCTGCGCCGAATATTGATGTGTTGTTATTAGCGCCGCGTATGGCTGGTGATAACGCCCGACAACGATTCTTGGATCAGCAAGGCTTCTTTGCCTATATTTCCGTTGAGGCGGATGCCAGCGGAAAAGCCTGGGATCGATTGTTGGGCTTATGTGATGCCATTGGCGTTCTGCGAGCAGGGGCATTGGAGTTAGACGCGCGCCGTGAAGCTGATATTGACCTGTTCATTGAGCAGACGTTGGGGGCTGTGTTGGGCGTCTCGATTATGAATGTTTTTGCCATTGGAGAGGAAGCAGGAATCCCACCCGAAGCTCTCGTGATGGAAATGTATATGGATGAAGAAATGGAGATGGTGTGGCGCTCATTCCGTGAGGAGGGTTTCTTCAAAGCATCCAGTGTCCACGGCCCAACTGCGCTGTATGGGGGCTTCATTCGGACAATGCAATTCATGGGCTCTGGTCTTAGTGATACCTTCCGTGAGATCTTGGAAGAGATCAGCTCAGGCGAATTTGCTCAAAAATTTCAGGCTGAACGAGAGGCAGGCTATCCGATGCTTTCACAAGCTCAGGCCATGAGCATGGACGACAGCCCTATTGCCCAGGCGGAGCAAAGAGTGCGCCAGCTGATAGCCAAAGACTAGATTAACTCAAGTTGCTACCAAGCGAAACAACATCCTGAGCGGAGACGCCAATAGCCAGCCTTCGACTACGCTTCACTCTGTTACGCTCCGCTCAGGCAGTATTTGGTAAATTTTCTTGCATTTGGGCGTCGCAGTCGAAGGATTTTTTGGAAAGTAGCAACTTGGGTTAGATTATGCCAAAACAAGAAAAAACCAAAATATATTATCCGGATTCAGCGAATCCGGAAATTCTGCAAGGCCGTAAGGTCGCAGTAATAGGGTATGGGAATCAGGGGAGAGCGCAGGCACTAAACCTTCGCGATAACGGCGCCGATGTGATCATTGGGAATACTACAGATGAATATGCTCTACGCGCTGAAGGAGATGGATTTGAAGTCTCCGACATCCCAACGGCAGTCGCCAGAGCCGATGTCGTCATGCTGCTCATCCCGGATGAAGTGCTGCCCAGCGTTTTCGAGAAACAGATTGAAGCTTGTTTGAAATCGAAAAGTGCTTTGGTTTTTGCCAGCGGATACAATGTCGCCTTTGAGCAGTTCAAAATCCCAAGTGATGTTGATGTGATCTTGTTGGCGCCCCGTATGATCGGTGTAGGCATTCGAGAGCGCTTTCTCACCAATGAAGGTTTCTACTGCCTGGTTGGAGTTGAACAAGACGCCAGTGGGAATGCGGAGCAAATTCTTCTAGCATTGACCTGGGGGATTGGGGGATTGAGTAAACCCGCCATCGAAGTGACCTTCAAACAAGAAGCCATCCTCGACCTGTTCAATGAACAGGCTTTTGGCCCCGCGTTTGGGCGTGTCTTGCTGACATCTATTTCTTTGTTGCTGGAAAAAGGGTTGCCGCCTGAAGCAGTCCTGGTCGAGATGTATATCAGCGAGGAGATGGCCTATACCTACCAGAAAATGGCTCAGGCCGGCCTGGTACGGCAGACTTCATTTCACTCACCCACATCCCAATACGGAGCCATGTCCCGGGGAACGCGCTTCCTGGGGATGGGGCTGCGAAAACGAATGGCTAATATCTTCGCAGAGATCGATAGCGGTGCCTTTGCTAAAGAATGGAGTGGGGCCTTCGCCCGCTTGAAGTTCAAGGTGATCAGATATTTCGCCATGCGGCAATCTATCAATCAAATTGAACGCCAGGTGCGAGAAGCATTATCCATGAAACCCTTTGAAGGGTATCGGCTTCCAAAGGATATGGATAGCATTTTAGAAGATCCTGAGATTCAAAAACATCTCAAAACCTTCGATGAGACGTTTGAATTTTAGTGGAACACTATTTTATGTCATTGCGAGCCAGCTTTTCCGGCGAAGCAATCCCCTCCGACCTGTTGACGGTGTGCACAACAAGGATGAGATTGCCGCATTCCACTGCGTTCCATTCGCAATGATATGTTGGAGATGAGGGGGTAAATTTATTGCCAACCGCGAACATTATTCTCAATTTCAGCGTCAAAGGCATCTAACATCTCAGCAAGGCTCTTGGCAATCTCAGGCTCAGATTCGATCAAACTGTATGATTCGTTCGGGTCAAGCTCCAAGTTGAAAAGGAATGGCCCTTGCGAAAGCGAGGCATAGCCACCATTATCCGTCATGTGCCTGCGGAGATACTTCCATTTTCCATAGCGAACGCCAACCAATTTGTTGCCCTTGTAAAAGTATAAGGTTTCATGGGGAGATTGACTTTCGCCTGTAAGCAAAGGAAGGATACTAACCCCATCAACTTCGCGATCTTGAGGGGGTAACACGCCAGCAATTTCCAGGCAGGTGCTGAAAATATCAAAGCTCATGCTGACTTCGTCTCGGGTAACCATTGGTGGAATCACCCCTGGAAATTTGGCGATGAATGGGACCCGGAAACCACCTTCAAAGGGCAAATTCTTCCGCCCTCGAACGGTACCAGGATCCCCTTGCCACCAGGGCCCATTATCGCTGGTGAATATCACCAAGGTTTTGTCATCTAAATTATTTTCAGCGAGCGTTTTGAAGATCTCCCCCATACTCCAATCAATCTCCTCGACAGCATCCCCATACAATCCTGCCGCTGATTGTCCGCGAAATTCATCGGATGCGTGGATAGGTTCGTGGGGCATCGGATGAGCCAGATACAAAAAGATTGGCTGATCACGATGATCTTTGATGAAAGAGATCGCTTCGCGGGTCAGATTCTGGGTTAATAGGTTTTGATCGACGGGTTCATCGATTTCGATTTGATCGTTCCGGAAAATTCGATATGGGTTCATCCCATTGCTGAAATGAGCGCCATAGAAATAATCGAAGCCGTTCTCATTTGGCAGGTGAGGGGAATGGTCCCCCAGGTGCCATTTACCCAACAAAGCGGTTGCATACCCCCTGCGCTGCAATATCTCTGGTAACAAGATCTCGTCCTCAGGGATCCCTGTAACCCCATGGGTATAGAATCCGGCCAGATTCATAACGATGGGCATCAGAGAGCCAGAAGGATAAAGCGAACCGGTAACCATAGTTCGGATAGGGTAACGGCCAGTCAGTAAACTTGCCCGGGAAGGTGAACACAATGGCGCGGCTGAATAGAAGTTTGAAAGTTTTACACCATCCTCAGCCATGCGATCCAGGTTAGGTGTTGATATTGCTTCCGCGCCATAAGAGCCGAGGTCGCCGTATCCCAAATCATCGGTCAAGACAAGGACGATATTGGGGAGGTCATTGGGATTTTCAGCAGGTTGTATAGCATCCAGGATGAGCTCACTTCTGGGTGGATCATAATTACGAAGTTTATTTTGGGTGTAGATACGCGAACCTATTGTTCCAGCCAGAAGTGTGCCCCCTACGACTAGTGAGCCTTTTATAAAATCGCGTCTTGAAACTTCTTTGTTTTCAGGCATACGTATGATCCTATTAACTCATTTTATCATCCAATGATCAGATGCCACTGTGCGCGGTAGATGTGGTATAACAAACAAAGAAATGAGTTTGTAAAGATGCCATAGGATGAGAAGATGAACCATGGATGAAGCCGCACAGATCCAGGCAGCACAGGAAGGTGATTTAGATTCCTTCAATCGGTTGGTGCTGGATTACCAGGATATGCTCTACAACCAGGCCTATCGAGTGATTGGCGAGCCGGGCGCGGCTGAAGATGCTACCCAGGAAGCCTTCATTTCAGCGTATCGCAAGCTGCATACCTATCGGGGCGGTTCTTTCAAAAGTTGGCTTTTGCGCATTGTTACCAATGCTTGCTACGATGAATTGCGTCGGCGCAAACGTAAACCTGTTGCACCCCTTGAAATTCAGAATGAAGATGGCGAGGAATTTGAATCCCCTACCTGGATGACCGATCCTGGAGATTCCCCTGAAGAAAGATTACAGCGAAGAGAATTAGCTGGAGCGATCCAGCGCTGTCTCGATCAGCTCTCTATAGATTTTCGGATGGTGGTCGTTTTAGTCGATGTGCAGGGGCTGGATTATGCCGAAGTTGCTCAGGTTCTTGAAACCCCCTTGGGAACGGTCAAGAGCCGACTGGCGCGCGCTCGTCATCGCATGCAGGATTGTTTGCAGAAGTTCAGGGAACTTCTGCCGTCAGCGTTTCGTCTGAGAGAGGAGGCCTCTGTATGAAGGAGCAAATTTCTCGTCGAGACTGGGAACGATTATCGGCTTATGTGGATGATCAGCTTTCCGCGAGCGAGCGCTCGCGCCTTGAAACGCGTTTGAGTAGCGATCCCACACTGCGAAAGGCATTGGACGATCTGCGGATGACGCGTTCCGCGGTAAAGTCACTGCCACGTCTTCGGGCGCCGCGTAATTTCACGTTGACTCCTGAAATGGCCGGACAGCAAATAAAAACCGCGCCACGTCTGTTCAGTACCTTTCGATTGGCTTCTATTGTCTCAACTGTGCTGTTGGTGATGGTGATGCTGGGAGATTTGATAGGGTTTGGGCGTGTCGGTATGATGCCGGCACAAGAAATGGCCGCCCCGGCTGCGCCTATGGAATATGAAGCCATGGAGCAACCGGAAACAGCGGCTAAGGAAGTCGAAGCCGAAGGAACTGACGCCGAAGGAGCTATCTCCGATGCGGAAAAGGTTGACATCGTAGAACCTGTGGCGGAAGAAGCTGCCCCAGAAGAGGAAATGCAACCTCAAGCGGAAGCAATGGCTGAGGTAGCTCCTGAGGCTGAAGCGGAAGCCGCCGAAGAAGATGCTGCGGTGGAAGCACAGCGGGATTTGGAAGAAGACGAAGCAGCAGGAGTGGGAGAAACACATATTGCTGAGCCTACGTCTCTCCCCGCTTCCACACAGGTAGAACCAACCCCTGTGCCCGAAGGTGGCCTGCCAGACGACCTCGCAGCTGAACCTGAGATTCCCCAAGTTGTTACTACGCCCAGGCCTTTGAGAGCCATCAGGGTTGTTGAAATACTCTTGGGGGCGAGTGCAATCGTGTTTGGGGTAGCAGCTTTCTTTTTTCGTCGTCGCAGGCGATAGGTGCTCATGATCGAAAGTGAAGTCAAATATTGCCCTCGGTGTGGCAATGCCTTAATATCTGCGCATCGTGCAGGACGCGCCCGTCCGGTGTGCCCTTCCTGCGACTGGATCTACTTCCCTGATCCCAAAGTTGCCGCGGCTGTTCTCGTTGAGCAGGATGAAAAAGTTCTTCTCGTTCGGCGGATTATGCAACCTTATCAGGGGTTTTGGACGCTTCCAGCTGGCTTCGTCGATGCCGGAGAGGATCCTGCCCGAGCAGCCGAGCGAGAATGCCTTGAAGAGACGGGATTGATAGTTCAAGTAATCGGAATATTTGATATTGTCTCAGGCCAGGAACATCCCGCTGGCGCGCATATTGTGATTGTTTATCATGCTAGTATAGTAGAAGGGGAGTTAACAGCTGGCGATGACGCCGATGGTGTGGGATTCTTTGACAGAAACAACCTTCCCCCATTGGGTTTCCAGGCAACAAAACAGATTTTAGAGAATTTGCATTAATACACAAGCAGCCGTCTAGCTGACGGCTGCCTGGTGTGCGGTGGCATTTCTAACGGATTGT
>CAZLNX010000193.1:0-11505 GCA_964560795.1 uncultured Anaerolineales bacterium
GGCGAAGGTGGAACGCCACTGCTCAAGGCTGCCAATCTGGGGACAATGTTAGGGATTCCCAATCTCTACATCAAAGACGAACGTCAAAATCCTACTGGCTCCTTCAAAGATCGCCAGGCTTCAATTACAGTTACTTCCCTCAAAGAAGCCGGAATTACTGAAACCATACTAGCATCCACAGGTAATGTTGCGATTTCATACTCCGCCTACACCTCTCGGGCTGGAATAAAACTTTGGGCTTTCCTGAACAGCCTGGTCCCTTCCGAGAAAATGCGTGAGGTGGCCATTTACGGCACCCAGGTGATCAAGGTGACTGCATCGTATGATCAGACCAAGAAACTGGCCGCAGAATTCGCCGAGCAGCGTCCACATGGTTCATATTTGGATCGCGGGGTACGATCGATTCCAGCACTCGAAGCCATGAAAACCATCGCATTCGAGATTAGTGAGCAATTGACCTCGGCGTTGGCTGCCGAGACCAATGATTCAGATGCCCCCTGGCTTGTACCAGATTGGTACATCCAGGCTGTTAGCGGTGGTCTCGGCCCTGTTGGCGTGATCAAAGGCTTCAACGAATTGAAAGAGATGGGGTTAACGGATCGTCTCCCCGCTGTAGCCAGCATTCAATCTGATGGCTGCGCCCCCATGGTGCACGCCTGGAAAGAGAATAAAGAAATCGCAGACCCCATTACATCCCCACGCACGCATATCGCTACGCTAGCCACGGGCGATCCCGGCCATACATACACCATTCTTCGAGAACGCATGCTGAAGGGGGGAGGAGGCACCTTCGAAAGTGTTACTGATGATGAAGCCTTCCGAGCAATTCATGTGCTGGCCAAAATGGAAGGTCTTTCCATGGAGCCAGCTTCAGCCGTAGCCTTTGCCGGTTTGATCAAGATGGTGCGCTCCGGACAGATCAAACGCGACGATGTCGTTGTGGTCAATATGACCGGTCATACCATGCCTGTTGAAAAAACCATCTTAGGAGAAGGCCGGGTGCAGGATGTCGAGATTCCAGAGAAGCCCCCTGAAGAAAAACCCGAGGAAGGGTTGCTCTCAGCGCTCAGCAGGATTACCCCCAAACGCTATTCGAGTGTGGCCATCGTGGATGACCATCCTCATGCCCGACGTCTGATCCGCAGGATTTTGCAATCCCAAGGAGAATACACTATTTTCGAGGCGGCCAATGGCCGTGAAGCGGTAGAATTAGCACAGAAAGAAGAACTTGATGTAATGGTTCTCGACTTGATGATGCCAGAAATGGATGGTTTTTCAGTTCTCGATGCATTGAAAGCCAATGAAAAAACCGCTTCCATCGCCGTGATCGTAGTCACTGCAAAGACTCTGACATCCGATGAAAAGTCTCGCTTGAGAGGCCGTATTCACACACTGATGAGAAAGGGAGAATTTTTGGACGAGGAGTTGGTCGGAGAAATCGAAAACTTGTTGAAGAACGGATCAAACTGAGCATGTAATGTCAAACCTACGTACAAAAGGGATCAGTGCTGCGCTTACGTCAGCAGTATTTCTGGGAATGGCACCCGTCTTCGGGCGGCGTGCTATTCTCTTAGGTGCTGCTCCCTTAACTGTGGTCGCCATACGAACAGTTTTGGCTGCCCTTTTTTTACTGGTGCTCATTGTTCTCTTCCGGCGGCAATACTTATATATATACCCGGCTGGGTTGTTGGGCTGCTTATTGGCTGGATTTATTAACGGTTTGGGATCCCTCTTCTACTACAGTGCATTGGGCAGGATTGAAGCGGGCGTCGGGCAGCTACTCTATTCACTCTACCCTCTCTTCGTGGCTTTATGGTTATTCTTAGACAAACAACCCCCCAGTCGGTTGACTCTTCTCCGTTTGGGGTTAACCATCCCGGCGGTATATTTGCTCACTCAAACTGGCATGAAAGAGATCGATCCCATCGGGGTCATCCAAATGCTGATCGGCTCAGCGCTTTATGCGTTGCATTTACCCATTAACCAGCGCGTACTCTATGACATGCCTGCGCCCACGGTGACCGTTTACACGCTGTTGGCAATGAGTGTAGTCGTATTGCCAACACTGTTCTTTGCCCCCAATAATGTCATCCCCACAGAAATGGTCATATGGTGGCCAATGCTGGGGTTGACTCTGGTCACTTTTTTATCACGTCTGACTCTCTTCTTAGGGGTAAAACATATTGGCGGAATGCAAACGGCAATTCTTGGGCTGAGTGAAGTACTTATCACCATCATGATGGCTCGAGTATGGCTGGGGGAACAAATGAGCATCTGGCAATGGCTGGGGACGATATTACTCTGTCTAAGTTTAGCTTTGGTTGGTGCAGAAAAAACACCCCCGAAGAAAGGTTCTCCAGGGGGTTGGTTGAGTTGGCTAAGTCACCCGACAATTTCTAGCGAATTGCCTTGGAATCCGCACGAGTGATCTTATCATTCAGGGACTTCAGCATCAAAAACGTATCCAATTCCTCTAACACTAGAAATCCACTTTTCGCCGTTAGGGAAAGAAGATAATTTGCGGCGCAATCTGCTGATCAGCGGACGCAGGACTTCCGGAGCCTCCCATTCTGGAACCTCGTACCCTTGTACTAAAAATACCAGGTTGCTGTGAGACATTACGCGTCCCCAATTAGTCACAAAGATTTCCAAGAGTTTTCCCTCAGTGGGAGTAAGACGTTCCCTCGCTGAACCACGCCAGATTTCGCGTCGAGCTAGGTCGAGACTCACACCCTCGGGCAATGGCACAACCTGACGTTTCGGTTTGGGCAGCGAAGTGATGCCCTCAGCATCTTTAAGCTGAACAACCGAATCCTCGATCTGGCCTAATATCATGCGTTTACGTTTTATCTCATCGCGATGGGCTAATCCACTTGCAACACTACTGAGCACTTCCTGTCTGCTGGGGGGCTTTAATAGATAATCATGCACATCATGTCTCAGTGCATCAATGGCAGTCTCCATAGAACCGTGCCCGGTAAGCATAACAATTTGGGTGTCAGGTGATATTTCCGCTGCTTTTTTCATAATGTCAAAGCCATCCATGTCTGGCATTTTAATATCTAGCAGCATTAGATCTATTTCTTCTGAAGTGAGAATACTAATGGCTTGCTGCCCATTTGGGGCAGATACCACACTGTAGTTCTCATAGGTCAATATTTCTGTCAACGTTATTCGAATTGCTTCTTCATCATCAACAACAAGTATTCGTGCACTCATAGCAAACCTCCAAATGCAGAAAAAACTCTCATTAAAAACGTATCCTGTGCAAATTCAGCACCAATAAACTTTGATTCCAGATTAACACAAATGGAGTAATTGTTAGAAAATGGGAGAGGGGATAAACCCCTACTCCCATCGCTATGAAAATCCTCTCCGTGTGCGCAAGTTCTTATTTTAATATGTAACTGAAACTCTATGTTGATATTATATATGAAATTTCATTACTTGTGGCAATAATTTTTGTTGTCTACTTAACAACCATGTAAGCCATAAAGGGTATATTATTCAATGCATATCCATCCCAAAGCCAGTATGATAGAGTATCAATCGTGATATACTTCCCAAAAATAACCATTCTAAATCAAGATACTATTCCAAGGAGTCTAAAAATCATGAAAGATTATCTAACCATTGCTGATTATTCATCCGAATCACTGCAAGGATTACTCGATTTGGCTGTTCAACTCAAAGATGAATGGAAAGGTGGAGGAAATAAACCCATCTTCAAGAACAAAGTTTTGGCAATGATCTTTCAGAAACCTAGCCTGCGCACACGTGTTTCCTTCGACATGGCCATGCGTCATTTCGGCGGTGATGCACTTTATCTCTCTCCAGCTGAGATTGGATTGGGCAAACGCGAATCGATTGCTGATGTTGCCCGGGTGCTATCAGGTTATGTCGATGCAATTATGGCGCGCGTGTTCGATCACGCCCATGTTGAAGAGCTTGCTGAATGGGCCAGCATCCCGGTGATCAACGGCTTGAGCGATTACAACCACCCCTGCCAGGCTTTGGCAGATGCCCTGACCATTTATGAAGAATATGGCAATATGAAGGGGTTGAACGTTACCTATGTGGGTGATGGCAATAACGTAGCCGTTTCTTTAATGCATGTATGTGCCAAACTTGGTAGCAATTTCACCATCGGTAACCCAGCAGGGTACGATATGCCTGATGAAGCAATCGATTTGGGAATCAAATTTGCTGCAGAAAGCGGCAGCAGGATCACATTGCTAAATGACCCCAACGAAGCTGTCAACGATGCTGATGTAATCTACACCGACACCTGGACGAGTATGGGACAGGAAGAGGAAACCAAGAAGCGTCTGCAAGTTTTCCCACCTTTTCAGGTAAATGACGATCTGGTCGCTGAAGCCAAAGAAAATGTTATTGTGATGCACTGTCTACCTGCTCACCGTGGCGAAGAGATTACCGATCCTGTGGCAGACGGTCCACATTCCAGGTTATTCCCGCAGGCACATAATCGTTTACACGCACAGAAAGCAATTCTAGTTAAGTTGATTGGGTAGTGGGTTAACAAGTTGGTTGGTTAGCGAGTTAGCTGGAAAAAATCGGAATCAAAATTGAACGATCCGACCAACCATCAAATGAGGTATTTTATGAACATTTGCATTCCAAAAGAACGCCGAGATTCAGAATATCGAGTGGGATTAACTCCCGCGGCTTTTCGTCTACTCCATGACAGTGGACACACCTGCTATATTGAACACGAAGCTGGTTTAGGGAGCGGGTTCAGCGACTATGATTACCAACAGGCTGGCGGGCAAATCGTATACAGTGGTGAAGAAATCTATGGACGAGCCGATTTTCTCATCAAAGTTGCCAGGCCAACCCAAATTGAATTCGATTGGATGCGCGATGGTCAAATTGTTGCAGGATTCCTTCATTTGGCCGCAGGACAATCTCAGAAAATCGAGATGCTTCTCAAGAAAAAGATCACCGCTATCGGCATGGAAATCATCCAAGATGAAGATGGTTCGCTCCCAGTGATGACTCCCGTAAGCCAGGCGGGAGGGCGTATGGTACCTCAGATCGCGGCTACCTTATCGCAGAACAACTTCGGAGGCAAAGGAATACTTCTCGGCGGCGTACCAGGCGTCCCCCCCGCGGAGGTTGTCATCCTTGGAGGTGGTACCGCTGGCAGCGCCGCGGCACGCAATTTCCTCGGCCTGGGTGCAGCTGTCTATGTCCTCGATAGAGACCTTGAAACGTTGCGCGAATTAGATCGCAGATTCGATGGCCGCGTCGTCACAATGGTCTCCCATCCTTTCAATATTGCCAGGGTTTGCCGTTTCGCAGATGTTTTGGTTGGTGCAGTTCATATCCCTGGTGCACGCGCACCGATGTTGGTAACTCGAGAAATGGTCAAATCCATGCGGCCTCGCTCGGTGATAATAGATCTTTCCATTGACCAGGGCGGATCTATCGAAACCAGCCGGCCAACCACCCACAGTAACCCCACATATACTGAAGAAGATATAGTTCATTACTGTGTTCCCAACATGACCGGTGTATTGGGACGCACTGCCACGCACGCTCTCAACAACGCTTCCTGGCCTTTCGTACGACTGATCGCAGAGATTGGCCTAGAAAATGCTCTCGATATGAACCCCAGTCTCAAGCGCGGCCTGTATACATATCAAGGCGAAATCCTGCAAGCCACATTGCAAGACTCGCTGGAAGGGAGGCTGTAGCGTTATGAGTTGGGTAGAACAATACAAAAATAAAGTAGTCACAGCTGATGAGGCTGTCAAAGCTGTCCAATCTGGTGATCGCATCTTCCTGACCGGTAACTGTTCCGTTCCTTCAATTGTTTTAGCAGCTTTGGTTGACTATGCTCCCAATCTGGAAGATGTGGAAATCTGTCAGGCGCTAACCATTGGGTCGGCGGATTATGTGAAACCCGAGATGGAAGGTCACCTACGGGTAAACACGATGTTCATCAGCCCCAACAACCGAGAGGCCGTTCAAGCTGGTCGGGCGGATTTCACGCCGGTACTGCTCTCGGAGTTTACGCTGCTCTTCAAGGAAGGTCGCTTACCTGTTAATGTAGCCTTAGTGCACCTCTCCCCCCCCGATGAACACGGCTTTTGTAGCTTTGGCGTAGAAGTTGGCTTGAGCAAAAGTCCGGCGGAATCGGCCAAGATCATCATAGCCGAGGTTAACGAGCAGATGCCCCGCACCTTGGGTGACTCCTTCATTCATGTCAGCAAGCTGGATTATATTGTTCCAGTCAATTATGGACTTCCTGAGTTAGGTATGGGCGGTGAAGGTCCCAGTGAAATAGTCGAGAAAATCGCCAGCCACATCGCTGAGTTGATTCCTGATGGAGCCACTATGCAAATGGGCATCGGCGCTGTTCCCGATGCGGTTCTGAAGTACTTATATGAGAAAAAAGATTTAGGCGTTCACACTGAGTTATTCTCCGATGGTGTGATCGATCTGGTCAATTCCGGGGTGCTGACGAATGCCCAAAAAACCCTTCATCAGGGTAAGATCATTGCTGGCTTCATTTTGGGGACCAAAAAACTCTATGAATGGGTACACAACAACCCACTGATCGAGTTCCATCGAACTGAATATGTCAATGACCCATTCATGATCGCCAAAAACGATCGCATGGTGGCAGTAAACTCAGCAATCGAGGTCGATCTCACCGGGCAGGTCTGTGCGGACAGCATCGGGCCTAAATTGTACAGTGGAGTCGGTGGTCAACTAGATTTCATCTACGGAGCTTCCCTCTCTAAGGGCGGCGTGCCGATTATCACGCTACCCAGTAAAACCAAGGATTTCAGCCGCATTGTGCCGCTGCTCAAACATGGCGCAGGGGTTGTAACTAGCCGCAATCATGTTCACTATGTCGTCACCGAATATGGTGTCGCTGATTTATACGGTAAAACCATCCGTCAACGCGCACAAGCTTTGATTAACATCGCTCACCCAGAATTTCGAGATGATCTAAAGAAAAAAGCCAAAGAATTGCACTATATTTAACTTGGAGAATCTCATGAATCGCCGTGCAAAAATTGTCGCTACCATTGGTCCTGCATGCCAGGATGAGCACTCTATCAAACGCTTAGTCTCCGCAGGCATGAACGTTGCCCGAATCAATTTTTCGCACGGCAAACATGAGGATCACGCGCAATCGATTCAACGATTGCGTAAAGTATCCAAGCATTTTGATCAGCCCATTACCATCTTGCAAGATTTGCAGGGTCCAAAAATTCGCACTGGCGAAATAAATGGGGGGCAAGTCGAAATTGTGGCTGGTCAAACGCTCACGCTGACTACAGATGAAGTACCCGGAGATGCTGAGCGTGTCTCTGTAGATTACCCCGATTTACCCCATAGTGCCCAAGTGGACGGGCGTATATTGCTTGATGACGGCAACCTTGAATTACAAGTCAAATCAATCGGTAAAGAGTTCGTCGAAACCGAGGTAATCATTGGAGGCACACTCAAACCCCATAAAGGAGTCAACCTCCCCGGTGCAGACCTGACCATCCAAGCCTTTACCGATAAGGATAAGGCTGATCTGGCATTTGGCCTTGACCAAGATATCGATGCAATCGCATTGTCCTTTGTCCGATCAGCAAAAGATGTCAGCCGTCTGCGACAGGCTATCGCTAACAGAGCGCCAGATCAATGTAATACCCCTATCATCGCCAAGTTGGAACGCCCTGAGGCCTTAGACAACCTACACGAGATCATGCATGCCGCTGATGGGGTTATGGTGGCGCGAGGTGATCTGGGAGTGGAAATGCTCCCAGAGAGGGTACCCATTGAGCAAAAGCGCATCATCCAGATGGCCAACCGGCATGCAAAAATCGTAATTACTGCAACACAAATGCTCGAGTCGATGATGCACAACCCACGCCCGACCAGAGCCGAGGCATCCGATGTGGCCAACGCTATCTTTGATGGCAGTGATGCAGTTATGCTCTCCGGTGAGACTGCGGTGGGACGCTACCCAACCAAATCTGTGAAGATGATGAGTTCGATCATCTGCCAGGCTGAAGCGCATATGCGAGAGTGGGGTCATGGTGAAATCCAAATCAGTCAAGATATGCCCCACGATGACGCCCTATTCATCACCCGAGCAGCCAACGAGATGGTAATCGATAAAGAAGTTGCCGCCGTCGCAGTATTCACCCAAAGTGGGCGCACGGCGCGCTTGATGTCAAAGGCGCGCCCTGGGGTGCCAATTCTGGCCTTCACGCCAATTGAATGCACATATCGCCAAATGAGTATGATGTGGGGGGTGACCCCGCATTTGGTACCCCATTCTGAAACGGTTGAGGATATGCTGGCACATGTCGAGGCGGCGATAATCGCCGAATCATCGATCCAACCTGGCCAGGAAGTTGTACTGATAGCAGGCTTTCCTATTGGGGAACGGGGGCCAGCTAATTTCGCCTTACTCCATACGATAGGGAAAAGATAGATCTTATTAGAGACCGTCAGAGGTAATTCTTTGGCGGTCTCATTTCAACTTGACATCGCAATATTTTTTTAGTATATTATGTTTAGTTTATTCTAAACGTTCTATCTAAAAGGACTTCTTTATGGAAGACATACTCACACAAGCCCGTCAAAACTTCATTCAAGGGATGAGCCGTATCAGCTTTTTCTGGGGATTCCCGAAAGCCATGGGAGCCATTTTCGGCGCAATATATCTCTCCCCTGAACCGCTATCTCTAGATCAACTCGTTGATCAGGTCAGTGTCAGCAAAGGCGCGGTGAGTACAAATGTGCGTCAGCTTGAACGCCTAGGCATGGTACATAAACACCTGCGCATTGGCGACCGCAAGGATTACTATTCCGCTGAGACTGACTTCTGGAAGATCGTAAAAGGGATTCTGCGAGAACGCGAAAAACAAGAATTTGATACAGCCATTAAAACAGTCGATTTAAGCCTGGAGCTGTCTCAATCCGCTGAAATTCCACCAGAAGAGCGAGAACTAGCAGCTTTTTACCTTGACAGGTTAGGCAATATCCAACGATTCTTTGGGAAAATCGACAATCTGGTAGCTACTGTCCTTGCCCTGGATGAGTTCCGCTTGAGTGCAGTGCAAAAATTATTCGGAATTGAAAAATCGACATCAGATGAACGCTGACGCCAAAGGCGTGCCTACGGAAAACACGGATTATGACATTTTTTATCTGTGTTCATTCTATTTATCTGCGGTTATTCATTTAATAGTTTCAGGAGTTACGCACTTGCCCCCCTCGCCCCCCAACCTTGGGGGGAATCCAGGGCAATCTCCCCCCAGAATTGGGGGGTTGGGGGGGGCTTCAATTTAGAAACACTCTCCATCTGCGTAACTCCTGAGTTTTTTACTACAGGAGTGAAACATGACGAAACGAACTGCTATTACCGGTGCTTTTGGATACAGTGGCAAATACATTGCTAAACGATTATTAGCACAAGGTCACCAAGTCATCACGCTAACGGGGCATCCTAATCGAAAAAATCCCTTCGATGAAGCTGTACATGCGTACTCATTCAACTTTGATAATCCTGATGCGCTTGTAGAAACTTTACAGGGCGTTGACACACTCTTCAATACCTATTGGGTGCGATTCTCCCATGGGGATACAACCTTCGATGATGCCGTAGCCAACACGCGCACGCTCTTTGATGCTGCCAAAAAAGCCGGTGTGCGTCGGGTAGTGCATGTCAGCATCACCAACCCGGAGATAGATTCCCCCCTTCCCTATTTCAAAGGCAAAGCGCAATTGGAAGCATACCTGAAGGCTTCAGGGTTATCTTATGCCATCATCAGGCCCACGGTTATTTTCGGAGTGGAAGATATCCTGATCAACAATATCGCCTATCTGCTGCGACGCTTCCCACTCTTCGCTATTCCAGGTTCTGGAAATTACCGTCTGCAACCCATTTATGCTGAGGATCTCGCCAAAATCGCCATCGAAGCGGGTGAAAGCACTGATAATTTGGTGATCGATGCTGTCGGTCCTAAGATCTACACATTCAAGGCGTTGGTAAAAGAGATACGAGAGTCTATTGGCAGTAGGGCGAAGCTCATCCATATTCCACCATTGTTGGCATTGACCATGTCTAGATTATTGGGACTTGCCCTTGGGGACGTTGTGCTTACACATGATGAAATCCAAGGTTTAATGGCTGATCTGCTGATCTCTGAAGAAGCGCCAACTGGCCAAAAAGAACTAAAAGATTGGCTGCGTGAAAATGCGAATACTATTGGAGCACATTATGCATCAGAGTTGAAACGTCACTATGTGAAATAAGCATTCTCGCTTACGTAAAAAAACACGGAGCCGCAGAAGCGGCTATAATATATGAAACGTAGAGTCCCCACTATTGGGGACTTTTGCTAACGGTAATCTATTAGGTCATTCTATGCCAAAACTATCCAAACGTTTCGAAGAAGCTCTGATCTACGCCACTCGTCTGCACGCTTGGCAAACGCGCAAAAAAACAAGCACGCCTTATATCGCTCATCTATTAAGCGTTACGGGTTTGGTTCTGGAATCGGGCGGGACCGAAGACGAAGCTATCGCCGCCCTGCTCCATGACGCCGTTGAGGATCAAGGCGGTGAGAAAACGCTAAAAGAAATTCAGCAACGTTTTGGCGATAAGGTCGCGGATATCGTTTTCAGCTGCACTGATGCAGTGACATCCCCAAAACCACCCTGGCGGGGACGCAAAGAGGCCTATATTGCCCATCTCAAAGATGCTTCCCCGGAAAGCAGGCGCGTATCGCTGGCAGATAAGCTTCACAACGCCCGCTCGATTCTGAGTGATCTACGCTTGGATGGCGAGGAAACCTGGGCAAAATTCAATGGAGGAAAAGTGGGCACCCTTTGGTATTACCGTACTTTGCTGGATACTTTCAAAGAACTGGAAAAGAATTTTTTGGTTGATGAACTTGAACGAGTTGTTATCGAAATTGAAAACCTAGCACATAAAACCACAAACGCCAAAGGTATAAATTAGGCAATCACAGATGAACTCAAATCATAACAAGCTAACATTAAACGAATATCAATCCCTGGCTGGTCGTACTGCTGGCGCGGGAGGTAATGGTCAGCGGCGCTTGATCATCGCTGCCCTTGGTCTGGCAGGAGAGGCGGGCGAATTTGCCAATATGGTCAAAAAGCTTACCGCCCATGGTCACGATATCTCCCCCGAAATCCTGGCTGACGAACTTGGCGACGTGATGTGGTATGTCGCCGAGGCAGCTACCGCCATTGGCATCCCACTCGGTGAGATCGCAAAAACTAATGTGGATAAACTTCGCAAACGGTATCCCGAGGGGTTTAGCGAAGAGCGGAGTATCAATCGCGAGGAGTAACTGTATGGGTGACAAAATTGAGATTTCCGAGATAATTCATGCCCTTGAAAACTTTAGTGGAAAATACGAGCGTAAATATGTAGCCGAAGCACGGTTATAAACGTAAGGCGGGACAAAATGGCAAAATGATGTAGTAGCAGAATGT
>CAZLNX010000194.1:0-11489 GCA_964560795.1 uncultured Anaerolineales bacterium
TAACAATGCCTAAATATTCCACTTTCGAATGGTACTAAAATTGGGATGTTGACACCTCCACTGACCTTCGAATCGTTCAAAAAGGTTTATTGCCACAACCCTGCCGAGTCCTAAACGACGATATTTGCGCATGATAAAAAACTCCGCCATAGAATGAAAGACTTCATCGTCGCTCTCGATTTCCCTTACCAAAGCAAAACCTGCCAACTCGCCAGAATACTTCACCAGGAAGGGGTATCTCCCATTCTCGGTCCAATAATTATCGAGATAATTATACCCATACACGCCGTGTTCATTGACATCGGCAAGGTTGAACTCGCTCATATCATGCTGGTAGAGTTCCAACAGATTGCGCAAAATTTGTTTATCAGAACGAATGGCAGCTACAATTTCAAGAGTCATTTTTTCCCACCCCAAATATACCTGAAAAATAATGTCGATGCAAATTTTCGAGCGAAAATGAATCTCCCTGATTATTTTAGAACTATTCCATTCCCGAATGGATCTTTGATTAAGATACCCCGGGAATGCTCGACAACATCAACCGCCGATGCTTCCACATGGTCTTGGATATCATTCCTGCCTAATTGCATCTCAATCCAGCGCAGTCCCAGCGCATCTGCCGGCAACGGGACTGCATCGGCCCCATTCCAAGTATTCACCCCAACGTGGTGATGGTAGTCATTCATAGAAAGGAATGAAGCTGTAGAGCCGTATCTCTGTATCAGGTCAAAACCCAAAACATTAACAAAAAAATTCTCTGCCTTGGCAATATCACTCACATGCAGATGGATATGCCCCAGGAAAGCACCTTCGGGAAGGCCATAAACTTGTTGAGACACCTCTCCAAGTTCAGCCAACAAGCTATCAATATCGAGGGGTTTGGTCACCATCTGAAGTTGATCATCCATCATCGGCCATTTGTCCCGAGAGCGGTCACGGTAGATTTCGATCCCGTTGCCATCTGGATCTGGGAGATATATTGCTTCGCTAACACCGTGATCAGACAAGCCCTGTAATGGCGTTTGGCTTTCAATCAACCACATCAGCATGCGCGCAAGCTCAACTCGCGAGTGCAATAAAACTGCATAATGATACAGGCCAACCGTGCCATGATATCGTTTGGCAGCAGGATTCTCAACTAAATTGAGGAATGCGTGATCAGCTGAGCCAAGATCCGCAGATTTTTCATTGCGATTATGAAGATAGAATCCTAACTTGTTCTGATAAAAATCCAGGGAACGATCTAGATCCTTAATTGTGAGGCTGACAGTGTCGATTGTAGGTGTTGATTCCATACGCCATTAGAGTAATCCCAACGATGATTTCTTACGCACAACAAAAATACTCCCCACGAAATTCGTGAGGAGCACAGGTAGAGGGAGAATTAGTTGGATTATGTCTGAGAGCTATCATCCAACTCTGGGAACGCCTCATCAGCCTCAATTTCCAGATCCAGGTTTTCCAGCGCTCGAATCTCTCGATAGGCTAAAGTCCAAGACGTGGAGACATAGGTTTCTTTCAATCCACTCAGAAATGCCAGCGGGGCTACGATAAATATAAAGAAGACTGGCACACCAGCCACCAACCCTGCCACCAGGGATTGGACATCGCCAGCAAAGATGCTGGAAACGCCACCAACAGTGAGCCCCATCACACTGCCAAGCGCAAACGCGATCACGATGAGCACGATAGCCACGGGGATCAAGGCAATTGCAAACCCAAGGCTGATCCCGATCAAGACCAGCCACATGATGATGGCATCTTTGAAGTTGGCCCGTACCATCCGGTAGCCTTCTTTGATAGCATCGAGCACACGCATACCTTCTAAGATACACACCCGATAGAAAAATCGCTTGAGGAGGGACAGCGCCGCGCCAACAATGATCGCCAGGAAAATCACTAGGAAGAATAACCCAACCGCTGTCACAGTACCCACAATTCCTGCGACGAAGCTCTCAGTCATCCACAGCAAAGCTGGCGAGAGGACGATCAAGAACAGGATTACAAAGGCCAGAAATATGGGCACATCAATAACCAGATTTATCAAGAACACATGCCACGCCGAACGGGAGAATCCTTTACGGAATCCTTCGCGGATTTTATATTGGGTGCCCTTCGCTTCGTACTCATCTACAAGCTGGACGATGGCCGACTCGCTGACATAACGGAAGATAATGCCCAGAATGATCAATATAAAGATCACACAGCCAGCAACAATGGCTAGGGTTATCATTGTCTGTTCAATCTCGGCGGGAATTACGTCACTGAACAGCCTCTCAAATTCCCGGCCCATTTCGTCAAAACCGTCTTGCATCTCTTGCCAACCTTCACTCCAGCTTTTCTGGATTTCTTCGCCGATATCATCACCTGGCTGGATATCTAGGCCTTCGCTGGTACTGTCCTGATTGCTGCTGTCGCTGCCGCTAAATTCAAACATGCGGTCAGGAAACGATGTGGTTGTCAATGCCAGGATGATGCCAAAAAACCACAGAACTTTATAGCTCCACAGGATACTCCAAGCACGTGAAAGTATTTCTTTATGTTTCATTTTTGTTCTCCTTAACGTCTGGAAGACACTGCGTCATAAGGACGCTTTATTCAGATCTTGATTTCCATTATTACTGCGGATCCACCAACTGGCTAACCAACTCCAGTACAGCAAGCCGATCAAAAGCGTAATGCCAACATTGAAGATGAAACTCCAACCCAAGAGAGAGCTGGTGCCGAAGAGATTGGCTCCAAACTGCCCTGCTCGTAGCAACCCCATCCCTGATAGGCTGGTCACTAGCTCATGAGCCGATCCTCCTGAGGGCAGCATCGCCGTGATTACTTCAGCACCTGGAACTATGCGCAATGCCAGGAAGATCACATTAGAGACGATAAACGCCGCCTGAACTATGGCCCAAGCGCCCAACAGACCAAAGGGTGCTGCACGCCAGCCAGTCTGAGATACCTTTTTCCAAAGCGGCAGATTTTCTTCACGTGGCAGCCGCATACCGACTTGGGCAACAAAAATTTCACCGGGAAGCAAATCGTCAGCATCAGGGGCACCTTTGAGCAGCATCGAAAGGTTTTGGATTTCTTTCAGGTATGCGTTGCATTCTGCGCACTCTTCCAGGTGGGCTTCGACTTGTCGCAACCTGCGGCCACTCATTTCACCATCGTGGTAGGCGTTTAACCATGGGGTCACATGTTCGTTCATGTTATCTCCATTAGAGGCACTAGTTTCTCTCGCAGCAAAGTGCGGGCGTAGTTCAACCGAGACATAACAGTTCCCAATGGAATTCCAAGGGTTTCGCTGATCTCTCGATAACTTTGACCCTCAAACTCCCTCAACACCAGAACTGCTCTGCTAGCATTGGGCAGCGCCAGGACAGCCTGTTGAATTCGCATTGCTCGCTCATCTTTCTCGACTACACCTTCGGGTCCAAGAGACTTGGAAGGGATCTGAATTTCACCAATATCCAAGGTTTCCTTTTGTTTGCGCAGCACATCGATAGCGGCATTGGTGGCGATGCGATATAGCCAGTTGCGAAAAGCAGACTTGGGTTTGTAACGGTTAAGGTTCTGCCAAGCTCGGATGAAAGCCTCTTGCGCGGCGTCCTCGGCGACCTGACTATCTCCACACATTCGATAGACCACATTGATCACTCCCGCTCGATGCAGGCCAACGAGTTCGCAAAATGCATTGCGGTCGCCCTGCTGGGCACGGATGACGAGGTCGTAATCAGTCAGTGTTGGTGATTGTTGTTGGTGCACGCCGTTGCGGATCCTTTCAACCCTTACAACGAATTCTGGAACTGATTTATTCGGTTGAGATAAATAAAAGGAGTATTGGGCATCATTATACTGGATCAACCAATTTGACAGGATCTGCACGCGAGGGGAGAGCTGATCATCATTTTTAACAATCAACAACACCCGATGAACCTGCGCTATGATAATCGTGTAGAATACATATGAAAATCATTCATAACCACCTCATCACCCTCGTTTTGGTACTTATGACTGCTTCTTGTGCAACCCAACAATTTGAGCCTGTTGATCCCGGCATTTACGAAATAGAGCTTGACCCATCTCATCGATACACGCTCCATATCCCTGAGAGTTACACAGCAGAAAAACCCGTGCCCCTGGTGTTGGCGCTGCACTATGGCGGTCATGGGGCGCCGTTCTACGGCAAATTCATATTGACAGATATGGTCGAGCCCGCGCTGCGCGAATTGGGCGCCATCATTGTCTCTCCTGATTGCCCATCATCCGACTGGACACAACCTGAAAGCGAAGCGTTCGTCATTGAATTGATCGAAAATATCCAGGCTGAACACAATATCGACAAAGATAAGATTTTAGTAACCGGGTATAGCCTGGGGGGTATGGGAACCTGGCATCTCGCTGCCAGCCACCCTGAACAATTTTCAGTTGGCGTAGTGATGGCCGGCATGCCCCCAGATAATGTTTTAGAAATTGACTGGCAAGTCCCACTTTATGTCATCCACGGGCGCAATGACGAGGTTCTGCCCATAGATCCCACCCTGGGGGCTGTGGCTCAACTTCAATCCCAGGGAGAAGATATCAAGCTAATAATCTTGGAGGGGGTCACGCACTATGAGACGTATTTGTTTGTCAACGAGTTAAAGACCACCATTCCTTGGATTACGGATAATTGGAAATAATCCAGATCTTCGAGTTTTTATAACAGAGACCCTAAAGGTCTGCGAGACCTTTAGGGTCTAAGATTGCTTCAATTTGTGGCCTTATACAAGCGCCTAGGGGAAAATCTATTCAGTAATGGGCAGGTACAGATTGAACTCCATCTCTGATATATCATCCGAGGCGAAGGTTTGCTCTTCCAGCCATTGATGATGAGCTTGCCGATATTTGCTGCCCTCTCGCCACTTGACTAACTGCTGCCAAACCTGGCCAATCTTGTTGAGATCTTTGAAGTGCGTTACCCCATACAACCCACCTTCGAAGTTCACTACCCGAAGGTCACCATCAGGCATAACATCATCATCAGCGGGGATCCACAATTCATATCCGTAATTCGGGCTTCCCTTGGAAGGGTTAGGGTTGTTGAAGCCAAAGGTCTGGGGGAGTTCCTTCTCCTTCCTTAAGCCGTTGTCCAGCGCAAACGCCAGCATCTTTTCCCAGGCAATCGGTTCAGGCTGCTCACCAAAGCCATAGGCCGAAATCATGCGCATTGGCTGCAGTTCGACAATCTTAACATCTATTTCACTCATTGTTTATTCTCCTTCGATCTAATCGTTTTGATGTATTGACAGAAACCTCGGTACCAAGGCTATCTTACCCCGCCCCTACTGACATCTATTGTCAGGATTTCGTGGGCTACGGGGAAATTCCAATGGCTGGCTTACTTGATCCACCAAGTTTGCTCCCTAAGATGATCAAGAACGATCCCAGCAACTGACCAATAGCTACCGACTCAGCCTCTCGCTTCGCTGGCAGGGACCCAAGACTGATCCGTCCTTTGAGCTGATTCTGTAGAAGCTGATAGCGGGCAATGGCGGTTCTTTCATATGTGGTGTGCATGATACTCTCCTTTTATTCTTTCTCTCGTCGCGTGTAAGTATCTTAGCACCTATTCCTGACAGCCTATGTCAGTTATTTGCGGTAGAATTATCACACTTCACAATGTCATACTGAGGAGAGCCATGGCGTGGCTCGACGAAGCATCTAGAAAACATTCAAATTCAAGACTCTTCGCTTCTCCTTCGACTTCGCTCAGGTTGGAGCTCAGTGACACCACAAACAAAGGAGCCATATGCGCGCAGACAGATTGTTATCTATCCTGATGATCCTGCAGGCACGCGGGTTGGTCACGGCCGAGGAGTTAGCAGAAGAACTTGAAGTTTCAGTTCGTACTATATACCGGGATGTGGTCGCCCTAAGCACTGCAGGCGTGCCAGTCTACAGCGAGCGCGGGCCCGGGGGCGGCATTGCCCTGGTGGATCGCTATCGCACAGACCTGACCGGATTGAGCAAAGATGAAGCCCGAGCGTTGTTCATGCTTAGTATTCCTGCCCCTCTGGATGATCTGGGGGTTGGTGGAGAACTCAAAGCTGCCATGCTCAAGCTATCTGCCGCCCTACCCTCGACACGCCGCGACGATGAAGAGAGCAGCCGCAAGCGTATCCATTTGGACTGGGTGCCTTGGTTCCATGAGCAACTTCCCCAGCCACATCTCCAAACGATCCAACTGGGTGTCTGGAACGACGAGATGCTGCATCTAAAATATCTTACGGAAGCTGGGGAGTGGTTAGGGACATTGGAAGACACCGTAGCCCCTTATGGTATGGTGGCTAAGGCGGGAGTGTGGTACCTGGTCTGTGAACGCGATGGGCACATGGCGGTGATACGCGTTTCCTGGGTGCAGGAAGCGCATATCTTGGAAGACGAGTTTAATCGCCCTGAGGATTTTGATCTGGCTGCGTTCTGGAAAAACTGGCGCTTAGATTATGAAGCCCGTAGACCGAATTATCCCGTCAAAGTGCGCGTTGCCCCCATCCTTATGGAGAATATGCCTTTTCCGTTTGTGGAGAGCATCCAAGGGGAAATTGATCAATCCCAACCACCAGACTCCGATGGCTGGAGAATCATGACCATCTCCTTTGAATCTTTTGAGAAAGCCCGGACGCGGCTCTTAACCCTGGGCGGTGCGATAGAAGTGCTAGAGCCGCTGGCGCTACGAGCAAGCATCTTTGACTATGCGCAGCAAATTGCAGGAGTATATGAATGATTATGCCTGTTCCGCCAAAGCCTTTTGATATGCCTTCCAACCAGGGCACCAGCCGGTGTGCCATTTCCACAGACGGGCGAGCAGCGATTTAGGATTTTCTTCAGCCTTCTTGCGCATGGGGCAAGTGGCACAGGACATATCTTCTGGGTTTTTCTTTTCAGTCATACTCAATCCAAGTTTGTGAATTTGCTCGTAGTAGCGCACGCTAGTGCGCATACGGTGCACTTTCGAGCACCACTACAAACGAATTCGCTAATATTGTCCAATCAGTTTCCAGATCACCTGGTGGAATTTATGGAAGGAGCCCACGGGTTCGGCGTACATCAGGATGCATTTCCCAGACACGAGATCCAGGTTTAATTCTTCGCCCACTATTAGCAACTCAGGTGATGATGCGCCTTGCTGCAGCCAGACATTCTTGAATCCGGCATCGGCTGCCTCTCGCAAGACCGCTTCCCCTCCCTCTTTGGGGATACACACCCAAACAGCATCAGCCATGTCTTTGACCGAGGCCAAATCGCGATAAACGGGCTGGCCATCAATTTCTTTGGCACTGGGATGCACATAGACAATCTCGTAGCCACGTTCGACCAGCTCTTTGGCAGCCATGTTGCCAAACTTCTCGCTTGCACTGGATGCGCCTACAATGGCTATTCGTTTGCTCTCTACAAAATCTTGAATTGTTAGATCCATGGTGGTTCTCCTTAGTCAATCCAATTATCTTTGATAACAAAATTTCATCTAGTAATGAAACTCACTATCGGGATATACGTGAATCTATGCTACAGGTCTCAAGGAAGCAATGTTTTGTTGAAAAATTCCAAAACTTTCCGATTGTAATCTTTGCCAGCTACTTGAGCGTTGTTACCATGATCTCCCCCAGGCACAATCCACAGGCTCTTGGGTTCTATGGCAGCATCAAACTGCAACTGCCCACCGCCCCGTGCGATTTCGTGTTCCCCGTAGATCAAGAAGACTGGACGTGGGCTTATCTGTGAGATTTCGTCCAGGGGGTTGATCGCCCAGGGGTTGACCCCGGTTTGGGCCCAGAAGATTCCGGCAACGGTGTACAGGAAGATACGTCGAGGCAACGAGTGATCTATGCTCGGCTGGACGATGTGCGCCCCAAGCTGGTCATACCCGCCTTCGGCGATCAAAGCTTGGATTTGGGGGTGGCGCGCGGTTGCCCGGATGAGCGTCACCCCCCCCATGGAAAAGCCGAAAGCGCCGATCTTATCAGGATCAACTTCGGGGCGCGCTAGCAGAAAATCTAAGCCCGTGGCCGCATCATAGGTTTCGTCCGCGCCTAAGGTGACACGAGCTTGTGGTTTTGCGCAAGCCCGGCTGTCGATCTGTAAAACGCCATAACCGGCTTCGATGATGGTTTTCACTGGAG
Source organism: uncultured Anaerolineales bacterium (assembly GCA_964560795.1). Taxonomy (GTDB): domain Bacteria; phylum Chloroflexota; class Anaerolineae; order Anaerolineales; family UBA11858; genus NIOZ-UU35. The sequence continues at coordinate 8,160 of CAZLNX010000194.1, forward strand.
GCAAGGAATCCCCCAAAGAACCGCTGATGCCACCCAGGGCCAGGATCGCAGCACCGTTCTTTGACGGGTAGTACCAGGCTCGTAGGGATATGCCATCTTCGGTGGTCAGCCAATGCTCCTCGGGCGGATCAATTTCATCCAAATAATTTGAGGAGACACAGCCCGGTTGGGTCAACGCCGAGACATAGATCCATGCCAGGCTAAAGTTCACGGCGAGGAGCGCAGCAGTGATGGCAACCAGCACAAAAACACTCAACCGCAAAACTTTGGAAATATTTACACCACTATTCTGACGTGTCATCCAAATGCCATATGTGCAATGTGCCATCCCAGCTGCTAGTAATCAGCTGAGATTGGTCTGGTGACCAGGCAACTCCCGACACAGCATCCATGTGCCCCGGTAGGGTAACGATACTTTCGCAAGAATCGGGATGACATAATTCTAGCAAGCTGTGCCTATTCACCGTGGCCAGGTACTCTCCAGTAGGAGACCAGGCGATATCATAGAGGGTGTTCAATATATCTTCACAGACAATCAACTGCGCCGCCGGTGGAATATCTTTGACCAACCAGATACGAAAACTACCATCAAATCCCGCGGAGGACAAGCGTTTGCCGTCCGATGACCAGTCGACGGCATACACATAGTTCTCATGACCTTTCAACACTTCTTGCAGTCGCATGGGGGCTGAACTCCAAATATTGATCGAGCCATCTTCATAGGCTACCGCCAACCTCTCCCCGCCGTGAATCCAGTCAAGATCATAAATTTTCGATTCGCCATCGCCCTCTTTTACCTTATCGATACGATCGTCTACGACATTCCAAATTTGTAATTCATTGCCTACCCCTATCGCCAAGAATTCTCCATCCTGCGTCCAATCCAGTGCAGAGACTGGACGTTCGCCCTCGATGAGCAACATACTTGTTCCTGATTTTACGTCCCATACCCTTGCGGTATTATCATGGCTCCCAGATGCCAATTTGCTACCATCAGGCGACCAGGCCAAACTCAAGATATGATCGGAGAGCCCTCGCAGGTCGGAGATCAACTCACCAGTGCTAATCTCCCAAACACGAATTCGGCCATCATCATGCCCCGTGGCCGCAAGTCTGCCATCTGGAGCCAGGGCAAGGCTGCGAATTGCAACTGTGTGATCTTCCGCAACAGCCACAGGAATGATACTGTTTGCACCAAATATAGTGCTGCCCGCGGAAAAATGTCCACCATCGGGCGACCAGGAAACACCGCGTAAAACCTGATCATAGATGAAAATGTTTTTCTGAGAATTGGGGTCCCAAACCCTGACACCATCGCTCACGAATAGCAGATACCTGCCATCAGGAGACCACTCCAAAGAATATATAGGTTCAGGCAATTTCTGCAGCACAGATATTTCCTGCCATGATGAAGCATCTAGCACGAGTATCATATCCCCACAGCCCAAGGCCAAATATTCCTGATTTGGATCCCAGGCAATACTATGAATTGTAAAGCCAAATTTGGGAAATTCGATAGGTGCTTCTAACAACTCATCCTTGTCATGATCCCAAATCCAAAAAGTGTTGGAATGCCCAGCTATCAATAAGGTCAATCCATCAGGAGACCAGGATAGGTCACTAACAGCAAATATTGGTACATCTGATAATATTTTGATAGTTTCTCCCGTACTGATATCCCAGAGGTATACTATCCCATCTCCGTCACCAACTGCCAGCACATCCCCATCCTGCGACCAGGCCAAGGCATCTATTTTTTCCCCTTGCGTTCCCAGATTAAAAGCCCGTTCACCTGAGAGCGGATCCCACACCAGGACTTCTGATGAACCCAATCCACCAGCTGCCAGATAGTTTCCATCTGGGGACCAGGCATGAAGGTCAACATACATCCCTTCGTCCACATCAAGAGTTTGGACGATTTCATTTGTTTGCGAATCTAAAATGTATATATCTGTTGTGGAACTGGCCGCCAATAGAGAGCCATCGGGAGACCAAATTGCCTTATTGTATCCACTGAGCCTCTCAACTTGTTGATCTGTATTCACATTCCAGAGTCGAAGGGTATCCAGACCACCAGCCGTAACTATGCGAGAGCCATCCGGAGACCAGGCCAAGCCGTTGACGCCGTAAGGGATGTCAAACTTGAAAGAAGCACTTTCCTCTATAAAAGGGATAAAAAACACACTCTCTAAAACACCATCGCTTGAGACAATTCGGATTGAGTTATCACGAAATCCTGTCGCCAGATGGGAACCATCAGGGGACCAGGCAATAGTTTGGCCATAAGCCCAGAAATCTGTATTGGTATCAATTGCCTGGCTTTGGCCCGTGCTAAGGTCCCATATGCGAATGACACTGTCATGCTCGGCAGCAGCCAAATACTCACCGTCTGGAGACCAATCCAAATCATGGACCCACTCTTCATGTCCTTCTAGCGGAGGCAGCGCTTCGCCGCTGGCAACATCGAACAATAATATGGTCTCGCTAATCGCTCCAACAGCCAGAGTTTCCCCATCAGGCGACCAGGCTACACAAAATACATCATTGGCCAAATTTTCGAGGTGCAACGATATTTCACCTGTGCCCAAATCCCAGACGCGCACATCCCCATCAGAGCTGGCGCTGGCCAAGTTTTTACTGTTTGGAGACCAGGCAATATCATTAACTTGCCCCCTATGTCCTCCATGTGCTTTTAAAACCATCACTTCCTGGCCATCGAGATTCCAAATGCGGAGGGTTTTATCCTTGCCCCCCGAGGCGATCCAATTTCCATCTGGCGACCATTCGACACTGATTACGCTCTGGGTATGTCCCTCCAATAGAGCCAGGGATGTAAGATCGTCGGCGTCGTAGAGCCAGACTCCCAAGCTCCCTGCAGCGGCAATCATATCCCCTTTGGGGCTGAAATCGACATCATAAACAGAACCATTGCCCAGGCGCATTTGCTCGGTTATCTGATGGATATTTTCGTCAGAGATCGAGACAGATGCAAGAGTAGGAGTGGGCATGGGGGTTGATGCAGTATCTGGTAATGCAGTTGGGGGATGGGCAGTAAGGGCTTGGAATGGTATGTGGGTTGGTAGGGGTGTATTTGTGGGCAGAGGTTCCTGAGTGGCTGGAGTGCCAAGAATTCCGCAAGCCAACATCACTGATATTCCCACCAGACAGACGAAAAGTAGCTTTAGCCGATACGCTTCCATGCTGCCTCCCAAAAATGACCGCAGATCACCGTAGGCGTGCCGTCGGCAACGCCGATGGACGCCGAATGATTTCGTTTTTATACTAATCGCGAATAGGATTTGTGAGAATTAGGATGATTGAGGAGCCTGC
>CAZLNX010000195.1:0-11441 GCA_964560795.1 uncultured Anaerolineales bacterium
AAATCGGTGGCTGTGGTATCGGCCACCTACAAAATCCTTTATACCAGGAGTTCTCGATGAAAAAGTTATTGCTTATGCGCCATGCAAAATCAAGCTGGAAAGATCCAACCCTTTACGACCATGAAAGACCCCTAAATAAACGTGGGAAGCGAGACGCTCCCCGTATGGGGTTGCTACTGAATGACAAAGAATTGGTCCCAGACATTATCTTGTGTTCAACTGCAAAAAGGGCTCGCCAAACCGTAGGTAAATTATTGGAAACCTGCGATTTCTCCGGCAATATCGAATATTTCGATGCACTTTATCACGCGGATTATGCGACATATCTTGACATATCAAGTGAACTTGGTAATGAAATCCATCGCGCAATGATTGTCGGACACAATCCCGAGATGAGTTACTTCCTACAGGTTATTTGCGACGAGTATCAACATATGCCTACTGCCGCAATCGCCGTAATAGATTTCTCAGTTGACAGTTGGAAAGCACTAGAGACTAATCCAGAAGGAAAATTAGTTGACCTATGGAGACCTCGAGAAATCGATTATTGATTTTCAATGCTCTCTACCAATTCGTAAAATCCTTCTTTAAAATCAGCTTTCATAGGCTCATTCCAAACATAAGGGAATGTCGTCTGGAGATTCTCTCTCTCAGTTTGCTTTATTTGTAAATATATTACTGATTGTTCCTGAGCTTGAACGAAGACGTTCTTCCGTGAAGTTTCGATAAACTCTTTTATCATTTCTTTTGCTACTACAGCATCATTAAGTTTCCCAAGGTGATCTTGTATCCTTTTCAATTGATCAATCAGTCGAACACTCTGTTCACCTAGGATTTCTTTGAAGAATTCCAGCAAATAACGCAGCTTTTTAATCTCAATTCTAAGTTTGTGCAACTCTTCTACAGACGCGTTGTTGACAATTTCTGAAAAAACCTGAACACGCCAAAAGTGATCCTTGATCAGTTTTGGCAGTGATTCCTGAATAGAGTGGCTAAAGTCTCTTTCCAAGAATCTCTTTTTCAAACCCAAATTTGGTGTATTTAAGAAACTATCAAAATCAAAAAGAAATTCTTGATAAGGCGAACTGTCGAGATGTCGAAGCATTACTGCACGCGCAGCCTCTCTTTTCAGCTGCCAAAAATTACGGAGCGCTGATAAATCCAACAATCTAACCTGAGGATCTAATTCCACCTCTATACCCATATTTTCCAAGAAAACGTCAATATCTCTAACTGTTCCTAGAGCAAATCCAACTTCCCGCAAGTCTTTCATATAACGCTTTCTGATTTTCTTTTTATAAAATGGCCGGAATGTACCTAAAGCTGACCTCATTCGACGTGTTGCCACCCTCATATCATGCAGATATTCAAGATCATCCCCTCGACGCGTACCTGGTTCATGATAAACCATGCGTAGAAAATGAAATCTAAGAATCTTCCGCCCGGCTTCAGAAATTTTCTCAGTTCCCGTCAGACCAATTGCTTGAAAATCTTGGTTATTTTGCAAAGACATAATTGATACAATCTTCCCACAAATCGTAGAACAAATTGACTCATATTTTATTTAGAGACATAATCAATCCTAAAACTGCATATTGACGCAGGATATTGGAACATATATATTATATATGTAGAAACTGGCAAATCCAAAGTTGAAGTTGATTGAGGAGAAACAGCATGGATGAAAAAGCCATCAAACCTAAAAGCGGCAGCTCGATTCCCGAATCAGCATTTAATTCTCCAATCACAGAACTTGAAATTCCAACTTCAGTTCATAAGTTACTCGAAGGAAGTGGCTATGTGAATGTTGGTGATATCATGCTTCAGGTTGCTGAGGACGAAAAACAGATACTTGCCGTCCGCGGGATTGGACCAAAGATATTGGAACAGATCATTTTTGCAATCAAGGAATTTGAATTCCCTGAAGATAATTCAATTCAAATCGAGCATCCAAAGTATAATTCTCCAGTACCATCCCTAGCAGACTACTTCAAGCCGCCACCTGGTAACAATGTTGAATCTTCTGATGAAGACATCAAGAAGGACATCGAAGGAAAAGCCCCATCATACAACCCTCCCGTGCCATCTTTGGCTGATTATTTTGATCCTAACAGTGTCATCACATCTGTAAATCCAATAAATGAGAATTCGCTCAAACAAGTTCGAAAAGAAAAACCACCTAAGAAAAAAAAGGTGAAGGCAAAGAAGAAACCTAAGAAAGAGAAGAAAATCCCTAAAGAAAAGAAGAAGACAAAAAAACAAAAAAAGAAACCCGCCAAGGCGAAGAGGAAATCTTCCAAAAAATCCAAACGAAAAAAGAAGAAGAAATAAACAATGGTAGAGATGAAACTAATGGAAATCACTGAAACTCCGGAGAAAAAACAATACAATATCGGCCACTCCACATATTATATAAACCGCGAGCTTGGAATGCTTGCATTTCAGGAGAGAGTATTCAAAGAATCCCTAGACTCTAGAAACCCATTGATTGAGAGGACTAAGTTCTTAGCGTTTGTTGGACTCAATTTGGATGAGTTTTTTATGGTTCGAGTTGGTGGTTTAAAAATGCAAAATGATGCTGGAGTTCAGAAACTGTCGATTGATGGTCAAACTCCAGCAGGACAATTGGCAGCTATTCGAAAATCAGCTTATCAGTTAATGAAGAACGCCGTTGATCATCTTCATAATGAATTGATACCCAAACTCGCCGAGGCTGGGGTAAATATCCTCGAATATGACCAACTTAATATCAAGCAGAAAACAAAGGCCGACGATTATTTTCATGAAATAGTTTTCCCCGTCTTAACTCCCCTGGCGTTTGATCCTGGGCATCCCTTCCCCCACATCTCTAATCTAAGTTTGAATTTAGCTGTACTGCTCCAAGACCATCAAGGTCAACACCATTTCGCGCGCGTCAAAGTTCCTTCCTCCCTGCCGCGCTTTGTACCCATAAAAAGATCATCTGGCTCGACCCGAAAAGATGGAACTGTTCCACACAACCATTACTTCGTCCTATTAGATCAACTGATTTCTCACCATTTGCACACCCTATTCCCAGGTATGGATGTGCTTGAGGTACATCCTTTCCGGGTTATCAGAAATGCCGATATGGCTATCCAAGAATTAGAAGCGGCAGATTTGCTAGAAGCGATGGAAGAAAGTGTACGCAAACGCCGTTTTGGGGCCGTGGTAAATCTTTCTGTCAATCCGGACATGCCTGATTTTGTTTTGGATATCTTAATAGAGAATCTACGCGTGGACCCCAATGATATTTACAAACTAGATGGCCCCCTCGGGTTGAGTAGCCTGATGGAACTTCAAAATGTTGACCGCTTTGACTTAAAATATAAGTCATTTATTCATAATATCCCTTCCCCTTTGCGGCTTGAGGGAACCGATGGCACAATATTTGCGGCGATTCGTCAGGGAGATATCCTACTTCACCACCCATACGACTCTTTTGATCCCGTTGTCAATTTCTTGAATAGTGCGGCTCGAGACCCAAATGTATTAGCCATCAAATTGACCCTATACCGGGTAGGTCGAAATTCACCCGTAGTAAAGGCGCTACTGCGTGCCCGAAGAGATTATGGCAAACAAGTTGCAGTTCTGGTCGAACTAAAAGCTCGTTTTGATGAAGAAAGCAATATCGAATGGGCTAAAATGCTTGAGCGTGAAGGTGTGCACGTCACCTATGGTCTCTTAGGATTAAAAACGCATTCCAAGATAATCCTAGTTGTTAGAAAAGAGAACGACCATATCCGCCGTTACATTCACCTTGGCACAGGAAATTACCATCACGTAACTGCCAAACTTTATGAAGATATGGGCATGTTCACTTGTGATGAACAAATCGGCGCCGACGCTACCGATTTGTTCAATTATCTTACTGGGTACTCATCACAAAGGGCATTCCGAAAACTGCTTGTTGCCCCAATCAATCTGCGCCAACGATTGGAAGAACTCATCGATCGCGAAATTCAACATCATCAAGAGGGAAAAAGCGGTCAAATTATCTTCAAGATGAACGCACTAGTAGATAAACCCATAATCAAAATGCTCTACAAAGCATCTCAGGCAGGTGTAAAAATTGATCTCATTGTGAGAAGTATGTGCAGTCTCCGCCCCGGAATTGAAGGATTGAGCGAAAACATCCGCGTGACTAGCTTGCTTGGAAGATTCCTTGAGCACAGCCGCATTTATTATTTTCACAATGCGGGTGAAGAAGAGATCTACATGGGCAGCGCAGATCTTATGCCTCGCAATTTGAACAACCGAGTGGAAGTGATATTCCCCGTGAGTGATCCAAACCTGATCCGGCGAATAAGAGACACAATACTAAAAACCTATCTTGAAGATAATGTAAAAGCCCACCTAATGGATTCGAAGGGTGAATTCTCCAGACTTATACCAGAAGATAACGGGAAATCGTTAGCCCCTCAAGAATGGTTCATTCGCCGAGCGCAACGCGAAATGGAAAGTTAATCCTCCCCAGCCACATAAATAGAAAATTGAGTGCATGCAATTCGATGCACTCAATTTTTTTCTTCAGAGACCACAAATTCTATGGGTAATATTCGGGCACAAATGTTTGGTCAGTAAGTGGGGGTCGCACATACCCAGCTTCTTCGTGCAAGGGTGGTAATTCTATAGGCGCCAGGGTCAAATCCTCATATTGTAGCAGGCTGAGCAAATGACGAATGCAGTTCAACCTGGCATGCCGCTTGATATCTGCGTTGACCACATACCAGGGAGCCTGTTTGATATCAGTGGCAGCAAACATGCGGTCTTTTGCAATCGAATACTCGATCCACCGTCTGCGCGATTCAAGATCCATGGGGCTCAGTTTCCAGCGTTTTACCGGATCAGTGTTACGGGCTTTAAACCGGCGCTCTTGTTCCTCGTCACTGACTGAGAACCAATACTTAATCAAAATAATCCCCGAGCGTACTAGCATACGCTCGAACTCCGGACAAGAACGCAAAAACTCCCTGTATTCCTGTTCTGAGCAGAAGCCCATCACTGGTTCCACAAGAGCTTTGTTATACCAACTACGATCGAACATCACCATTTCGCCCGCAGCAGGCAGTTCAGCTACATAGCGCTGGAACCACCACTGTGTCTTTTCACGCTCTGTTGCGGTTCCTAGAGCTACAACTTTAGCAATGCGGGGATTCAAGCGTTGGGTTATGCGCTTGATTACGCCTCCCTTCCCTGCCGCATCTCTACCCTCAAAGAGTACAACTACTCGCACGCCTTTCTGCTTGATCCACTCTTGAAGTTTGACAAGTTCAACTTGGAGACGCGCAAGCTCTTCATAATATACCTTCTTGGACACCTTTTCCTTCTTCATTCCAGGCGCGACATCTTTAGCTGAACCATTCCCGTTCCCTGTTTTCTCCATCGACATCTCAACCTCCTTACAACTGAGATAAGAATCCACTCATATATATAATAATGATCTTTTGAAAAAGATTCAAGCCGAATTTTAAAACTCGCTATGCAAAAAGACTCCTCTATAAACAAGGAGTCTCGGACTTGTGGGGAGTTGATTCAGATTTTGGGATATCCTATGGCCCAATGGGACGCCAATCAGGATCAAAATCGACTGCGGGGTCAATGGTCAGTTGAGTGAGATCATTACCATTTAGTCGCATGATATAGATATCATGCAGGGCACCATCCGGCCAACTCTCGAATACAAGCCAGTTCCCATCTGACGAATAATTGGCTTCTCTCATGGGAATCGCCCCAGGATACGGGTAAACCTTATATTCAGCAGTGGCACCATCGGGGTAGCGCGCAGCGTACAGCCATGGGACGCCTCCCTGCTCCCTTTGAGTGTAGAGAATAACTTGACCGTCAGGGGACCACACGGGGTATGTATTCCACAAATCTCGGCTGGCAGTGAAGCGTAATTGATCGCTGCCATCAGCATTCATACTCCAAATCTGGTAAGGGCCGTTTCGCGTGGTAACAAACAAGATCATTGAACCATCAGGCGACCACTCCGGCTGATAGTCCCGATTATCGGTGGAAGAAAGGCTTACAACTTCTTTGCTTTCTAAATCCATGATATGAACCTGCGGACGGAAAGCATTTCGCATGGAAGTGAAAGCAATCGTTTTTCCATCGGGTGACCATGCGGGGTCAAAATCGCCTCTACCAGTAGTTGGCAACGGCTCTAAACCACTCCCGTCCGCATTGATGATATACAGACTGGCTATTTCGTAAAGTTCCTGATTTTCTTCACAAGGTGAAATGAACACTAACCGGGTTCCATCGGGCGACCAATCGGGTTGACAAGCACCAAATTGAGCGTCAGATAGTTGACGCAATCCCGTACCGTCAGAATTAATAACAAAAATTTGCGGCAACTCTGTCCGGAAAGACGCAAACGCAATCTCGCCATGACCGCCTCCCCTGGGAGTAGCTGAAGGAGGCAATTCGCTCGTAGGCGTAACTGTCGGTGTCTCTGTTGGCGTGTTTGTCGGTGCCGGGGTATTCGTCAGCGTTGGAACACTTGTCTGGGTGAATGTCGCTGTTTGTGTCGGTGTCGCAGTATTTTCTAACGTGATGGAAACAGTCGCTGATGGATATTGGGATGCCGTTGATGTCGGAGGTGCGTCAGTAGCTGTATTTGTAAGGGTTGCGGTTGGTTCATCTGTCGGCTCAACAGTCGTCGGCGTCGGCTCTAGGGTCGAAGTTTCTGTGGGGTTTACGCCAATAGTAATTTCCTGTGGCAACAAAGCCATGATCTGCTGCGGAAAATCTGGGTAAAGATAGTAAGCAACTCCACCACCAACGATCAACAATAGTGCTGTTACCAGCAAAATAGTCAAACACCCACGCCGTTTCTTACGTGGTTTCGGCATAGGTGGAGTTGCGTAATCATCAATAGGAGAGCTGATTGGTAAAAGTCCTGGAGATGGAGGGTCAGATGTGAGACGATCCATCATCTCTGATGGTTGCGCCACACCATCCCAAACACTGCCATCGGCCGTCAATGGATCAACTGTACCACCCTCTAAGAGGCGGCGCTTCGAAGTTGAACTAGAGCCTAGAAGAGCTTGCTTGAATTCCTCGGCGGTTTGGTAACGGTCATCCGGATGGACTGCCAGAGCTTTTTCAATTACTTTTGAAAACCGGCGTGTGATATCTGGATTGCGATTTCGCAACGGTGTCAATTTCGCCTGTTCCATGGTACGCGCCAGGCTATCCTCGGGAACCACGCCAACCACGCTGGCATAGAGAGTCGCCGCCAATGAGTAGATATCTGATCGATGATCGGTCCGAGCACCGCCATATTGCTCGGGAGGAGAATATCCTGGTGTCATCGCTCGCGCGCCTGTAACTGTACGCTGCCCTCTAAAAGCGACTTTCGCCAATCCGAAATCGACTAAAAACACCTTGCCTTCAGGGGAAATCTTCACATTCCCTGGTTTAATATCGCGATGCAATATCGGCGGATTTTGCGTGTGCATATATGTAAGAGCATCGCACATCGCCACACCAATAATCAGTGCCTCAGCTTCCGGAATCACTCCAATACGATCCATGCGCTCGCGCAGGTCTTCCCCCTCAATATAATCCATCACCAAATATTGTCCCTGATCTTCAACAACAAAGTGATCAGAAACTCGTGGCAAATTGGGATGACGCAACCCAGCCAAAATGGTAGCTTCTCTACGAAACTGGCGCGCATATTCGTCGGTTGTAAACAGGTTTTCTTTAACAGCAACCTCAACCCCTAAGTTATCATCCACTGCACGATAAATCGAACCCATCCCCCCCTGACCGAGAATTTCTAAGATACGATATCGATTGTGTAATAATGTTCCACGTTCGAGAGTCATAAGTGAAAATTAGTTCCCACAAAATGAGAGTGCTGAATAGATTTTACTACCGTCTAACAAATCAGCAACCTACATCTTTGTCAGCTTGAGTGCAATTTGAGATCCACTGATAATCTCAACCGAGCCCAAGAGATGTATGAAATACTGTTGAAATAATACAACAAACCTCCCGTGGGCACAATCATTTCTACCCGACGGGAGGCTTCTCGTACCCAAAGTGCTTACCTGCACCCAAATCAGCAGATGTTAAATATCGAGGTTGCGTACCTCACGGGCGTGAGTCTGGATGAAACGTCGTCTAGGAGGAACTGCAGCGCCCATAAGCATATCAAATGTTCGATCCGCTTCCGTTGCATCCTCAATTGAAACCTGTAATAGCGTCCGTTCTTCGGGATTCATCGTTGTATCCCATAATTGCACAGGGTTCATTTCACCCAAACCCTTGTATCGGGACAAAGTGGCTTTGGCATCCGTTACACCCATTTCTTTGAGCACAGCATCCTTCTCATCCTCAGTATACGCATATTGAAACTTTTTGCGATAGCTGATTTTATATAGTGGCGGCTGTGCAATATAAAGATGTCCGGCTTCAATCAATGGCTGCATATAACGGAAGAAGAATGTCAGCAGCAATGTTCGGATGTGGGACCCATCAACATCAGCATCTGTCATGATGATGATGCGTCCATATCGCAAACCTTCTAAATCAAATCCTTCTCCAATTCCAGTACCTAATGCCGAGATCAGTGCTTTGACTTCATTATTATTGAGGATCTTATTCAAACGGGCACGTTCGGTATTGAGGATCTTACCTCGCAGCGGCAAAATGGCTTGGAAGTGACGATCGCGACCTTGTTTTGCGGAGCCACCAGCCGAATCACCCTCGACGATATACAATTCAGTCTTCTGTGGATCACGCTCAGAACAATCCGCCAATTTGCCTGGGAGCGTTAAGCTTTCCAAAGCAGATTTTCGGATAACGAGATCGCGAGCTTTTCGGGCTGCCCGACGAGCGCGTGCCGACGTCAGACATTTTTCCACGATGGTTTTACCGGCCCGTGAATCTTGTTCCAAGAACATACTAAAGGCATCATTGACCACCTGGGTGGTGACCGATTGAACCTCAGGGTTCATCAACTTAACTTTGGTCTGACTCTCGAACTGGGGGTCGGGGTGTTTGATGCTCACAATGGCGGTCAAACCTTCACGCGTATCATCACCCTTGAAGTTGGGATCTTCATCTTTGAGCAGTTTCTGTTTCTTAGCGTAATCGTTAATCGTGCGCGTGATTGCTGAGCGCAATCCTGTCAGGTGAGTACCGCCATCGATAGTATTGATGGTGTTTGCGAAAGCGTAGATCGACTCGGCATAGGCATCCGTGTATTGAAAAGCAACATCGACCGCCATATCATCGACTTCTTTTTCTACGTGCACCACTGGATGCAGTGTCTTACGATTTCGATTCAGATACCTCACAAAGGAACTGATTCCGCCCTCAAAATAGAAGGTCATCTCGCGGTCTGCACGCTCATCACGCAAGTGGATATTAACTCCCTTGGTGACAAATGCCATTTCTCGAAAACGCTGCATCAGTGTAGAAAAACGATAATCAAAATCACCCACAAAGATGGTATCGTCGAATTTAAAGGTTTGTCGCGTGCCGGTTTCTGATTTTGGCGCTTTGCCAATGACCTCAAGATCTTTTACAGGTTGTCCGCGTTCGTAACGCTGATGATAAACCTTACCTTCACGCTTTACTTCGATCTCAAACCATTCCGATAGAGCATTCACTGCAGAAAGACCAACACCATGAAGACCACCAGATACTTTATAGCTACCATCGCCAAATTTACCGCCAGCATGTAGAACAGTCATAACTAGTTCGAGGGCAGATTTTCCTCGCTCGGGATGAATATCTACAGGGATTCCGCGACCGTTGTCGGTAACGGACACGCTGCTATCTGGGTGGATTACCACATCGATGGAATCGCAAAATCCAGCCAATGCTTCATCGATTGAATTGTCTACAACCTCATAAACTAAGTGATGCAAGGCTCGGATATCCGTACCGCCTACGTACATACCTGGACGCCGGCGAACTGCTTCCAATCCTTCTAGTACTTGAATATCTTTTGCCTCGTAAGACAGGTTATTGTTTTCTGCCACGAAAGCCTCCCGTTTCCTCGTCTAAATTTATCAAATTCACGATTAGATTGATTAACTTTTCTTCTCTAAACTTTTGAGCCATTGATCAGCCTGATGGTAGTAAATAAAGCTAGCTGACAATAAGCCCGTTGCCACAAACGCATGGCCTAACACACCAATAAGAGTCAGCCAAGAGTCTTCTGGTGGAATTCTCCACAACATATCAAGTCCCTGGCTTAATAGCATTACTGCTAAGAAAAATGTTGCCGTATTCGGCAGGGTCATCCTGGTAATCTGCAAACTTCTTCGGATTGATGCCCAGGCGCCATTCTGATTCACAAATATGCCATGGGGGGAGAACAGCAACGGGAACGCAATCCAAATCAACAAACTACCAAACACCAACACAGCGACCGGTCCAATTGGAAGTCCCACAAGGGCAAACAGAGAGACACCACAACTTATCGGTACGCTAATGCCGATTAAGAGTCCTAACCAGACAAAAGCGAGTAAGATCACCTGCCCACCAGTGCGCGGCCACTGGACGAGTGCTTTCATTGGCCGAACTTCATCATAGATTGCGGCTTTACTTACCATAGAAAAATAGAGCGCCCCCATAACCAGACCCACTATGGTAAATATCCCGGCCAGGAGAAGTGCCAATCCCAGAGAAGATACATCGACCAGAGTTGGCTCACCTCCCGGAATCTTTATGGGAAGATTTGTTGCGATCAAACTGGGGATCCCAACAGGGTAAGACCGTAATGTGATCAACAAATTGAAACGCTCAGCCATGAGAGCATATATGGTCTGAGCAGTCTCCACCATATCAGCAATTTCAGGCAAATCATCAACGGAAGGCAAAACCGATGCCATCCAGGCCTCAATCAATGTTTTCAGCCGCAAATGGGGAGCCAACCAGATGATTAAATCCAACCCTACAGGGAAGAGGATCAACGCGATATGTTTCGTGATGGCGTCAAAACCGGCAATTAGGGTCGTCAAAATCCCTGGGGGAGCCGGTGCCGCTTGTGTATTGTTAGTCTCCATCAAAAGAACAATTGTACCATAAAATCCACCTTTCCACGCGCTGGCAAAGAGTGTCTTGCCAAACATCTCAATTGACTTTGCACAAAATTATGCTATTCTTTTTTGCAGGAGGATTCGAATGAGTTCAAAGACGAATTTACTCAAACAGGCTGATATTTTTTTTGATTTCTCACAAACCCAACTAGAACTTGTCGCCAATTTATGCCAGGAGCATTCTTTTGACACCGGCGATATTATCTTTTACGAGCATACCAACAGCGATGAGCTATATGTGATAACGCAGGGAGAGGTCGATATTTTAATTAACTCATGTTACGCAGTAGCAGGCTGCTGAAAGAATTCTGATTTCAACTTTTGCAGTTCTTGGAAAGCTACTTGCAAGGCTGAAAA
>CAZLNX010000196.1:0-11319 GCA_964560795.1 uncultured Anaerolineales bacterium
TAACAATGCCTAAATATTCCACTTTCGAATGGTACTAAAATTGGGATGTTGACACTTTATTTCCACAGAAGATATATTATCTACCTTGACTTAGTCTTAATAATTTTCGCAAGTATCGGTCTTCTCTCTGTTGCCAACTCTAAGATTTCTCCCAAGAGAGTCTTCAACAAACTGATCATTCTATTTGTTCTTGGAATTTCTGCTGCAATAATGTTTAAAACAGCCATAGAGCTGAAACCATTGATCACTCAACAAGAGCTGTTGGGTATCTCTACTCTTAATAATAATCTAGAAAAGGATGCCAGAATCCTTTTAACAGATTCGTATTATGCACCCTGGTTTAAAGGTTGGGTTGATCGGGACATTATTGCTCCTGGAATGTTTGATACTGATTATCTTACATTCAAGCAATGGGAATTGATATGGTATGGTGATCCGAGGGAAAAACAAAATGTCCTAGAGGAATTAACGAGGCCCACATATATTCATATTGGCAAACGAACATTAGGATTATCCGCATTTCCAAATGAGTGCTTTGATGATCTCAGCGTTCCTGAAATGACATTGTATAAATTTAGTTGTAAATAAAAACGAGGTTGATCGCAATAATCAACCTCGTTCTACTAATTCTGAATATCTATAATCTAGCCACTACAAGAAAGTGTCCAGGTGTAATCGATAGATGGCGGTGTCCACAAAACTGTATAGACGCTTCTTCCATCAGATGCGAGGAAAATGCCCCCAGTGCTGGAAAATTCCACACCACCAATAGTATATTTGAAAGTACAAGTTGTATAATCAGCGCCAGCTGGTAGAGGCAATGAAAGGGTACCAAAGCCCACACAAGTACCATCTGTTGAAAGGGTGGCTTCACGCCCCTCGGTCGTGAGTGTTAATTCACAACCATTATGAGCCCACCAATCGAACGACGCAACTCCAGCGTTTGCAGTATCGCCCCCTTTAGTCGTGTCGGTAGGGTATCCAAACATCGGCGCACCAGGGTCAGCAGCAAAAGATGGTTTTATTCCAATTGGCAGGAATAAAGATAATAGAATTATCCCCAAAGTTAGAAATACAACAATACTCGCATTTTTCATATCATCCTCCATTAAATGATATCTTTATTTTATTACTATAACACAATTTCCAATTACCACAATGAACCTTATTTACTATTTTCCGAATAAACTTCTTTATTTTTTATGTACAGCATTTTCTCTAGTAATATTCTATTCAAATCGATCAACATTGCAATTATTCCCAAACTAAAAACAATGGCTGAAAGAATTATCAACAAAGCACCTGCTACTATAGATTGAAGATGACCCCCGCGGCTACCTCCAAAGAAGAAGAACAGATAACGAGCGATGAGAAAGAAACCTGGTGAAAACAGAATTGTCGAAATAAAAAAGAAGGTTTTTACAGGCTCATAGATTATAAGAACCCTAACAAATGTGAAGCCCGTAATAAGCACATACTGAAATATATTTTTGAAAAGGCGCGATTTTCTGGTAGGAGGGTTCGTATCAATATCAATTGACTGAATTTGCAGTCCCTTTTTCGTCGCCTGAACCAGGGTATCCAGCGTATAGGAATACCCAGTTGTTACATGGATTTTCAATAGAGCTTCTCTCGAATAGGCTCGAAATCCAGATATAACATCTGGTGCGTCAACATTTAATACGTATCTTATGATCCTGTTACCAATCAACTGGAAAAAACGCTTTCCTAACGAAAAGTGGGCAATATTCCAAGGCGCGCGATTCCCAATCACAATATCTGCTTGTTCCTCAATAATGGGTTGCACCAAGTCAGTTATGTAGTGAGATGGATATTGATTATCAGCGTCTATGTTAACGAGAATATCGCATCCGCTTTCTAGTGCAGCATCCACACCAGACTGAAATGCTCGCCCAAGTCCTAAATTGAACTTGTGGCTAACCACCTTGCATCCCATCTCTTCTGCTATTTTCCTTGTATGATCTGTCGATCCATCATCAACGACTTGAACAAGGATTTCATCAATCCCAGCAATACTATCTGGGAGAGAGCTAATGACTTCAGGAAGAGTAATCTGTTCGTTATAGCAGGGAATATTGATGACTAGCTTCATAGGATTTTCCACTAACAAACTATACCATTGCCCCTTGCAGTTCTTTCAAAAATAGAACAGTCAAATCTATTTCTCGTATCATCTTTTAAGTGTAAATCAGCCCTGCTACACAAGGAAGCAGGGCTGATATGTTACTTTTCCACGAAAAATCGACTAGGGATTAGCAAGAAATTAATTCTCTTCCTTCTCCACTTTTGCAGCCTGGATAATCTCCTCTGCTAGATGCGTGGGGACTGTTTCGTAATGATCGAATTCCAGGGAGAACACACCGCGACCACCGGTCATCGAGCGCAGATCGGTAGTATAACGCTGCATTTCAGCCAGGGGAACATTGGCACTGATTGTGGACTTTCCGCGAACGGTGTCCATGCCCTGAACGCGAGCACGGCGCGTATTGAGATCGCCGAGGATATCGCCCATGCTGGCTTCAGGAACGGTGACCTTTACGGCCATGATTGGCTCCAGCATGACCGGCGAGGCCTGCATTACTGCCAGCTTGAAACATTCACGGGCAGCGATTTCAAAAGCCATAGGTTTCGAGTCTACAGGGTGTTCCTTCCCATCAAAGACTGCTACTTTTACATTGTGCACAGGGTAGCCTGCGATGACGCCGTCCAACATAACATTTTTGATGCCCTTTTCGATGGCAGGCATATAGTTTTGGGAGACTGCCCCACCAAAAACTTCATTTTTAAACTCAAAATCTTCACCCGGCAGTGGCTCGACACGCAAATGAACTTCACCAAATTGTCCAGAGCCGCCAGATTGTTTCTTATGGCGATATTGAGCAGAGCCCGTCTTTGTAATCGTTTCCTGATAAGGAACCTTCGGAGTTTCGGTATGGAGAATTGTTTGGAATTTCGACTCAGCTTTTCGGATAGCAACGTCGATATGCTGACCACCCATACCTTGGAGGATTGTCTGTTTCGTGCTGGGTTCCTGACGCCAGGAGAGGGTCATATCTTCCTCACAGAGGCGCGTCAGCGTTGGGCTGACCTTAGCAGAGTCGGCCTGAGTGGCCGGGCTAACCGCCACCTGGAAAAGTGCGTTAGGATAATCGGGAACCGGCAAAGTCAATGCATGGCCCTTGTCGCTGAAAGTATGTGAGGTAGATGTATCACCCAATTTCGCAACGACACCAATATCTCCAGAGTGAAGTGTCTTCGTTGTAATTTGTTCTTTGCCACGGATCACAAAAATGCCGCCCAAACGTTCTTCTTCTCGGGCATTTTGATTCCATACGCGATCATCAGCATCCATTACACCTGAATAAACTTTGAAGTAAGTGATTTTCCCAACAAAGGGATCAGCCGTTGTCTTCCAAACGTATGCGGCCAATGGGCCACTATCGGAAGCAAGCAATTCCTCGGCAGCAGAAGCACCCTCGGCCTCGACCGCAGGGCAGTCCGCCGGGGAGGGCATCAAGGATACTATCGCATCGGCTAATGGGTACATACCTATCTCAGAAGTTGCAGCTGTCACAAACACAGGCACAAATTCACCAGACAACACTGCGCTGCGCAATCCAGCGGCGATTTCATCAGAGGAAAGCTCTTCGCCATCCAGGTATTTCATCAGCAATTCATCATCACCCTCGGCAGCTGCTTCAACCAGTTCCATGCGAGCGGCCTCAACATCATCACTGAGCTCAGCAGGAATCTCTTCACCATCTTTACCAGCACCGGCATAGGCCTTCATAGAGAGCAGATCCAAGACACCTTTGAAATCAGCTTTTTCACCCCAAGGAAGCTGTACTGGGACCAAACGAGTCTCAAAGCTATCTGCAACAGTGGTCAGTGCCTTTTGGAAATTGGCGGTATCTCGATCCATCTTGTTAATGACCACGAAGCGTGGCAGGTTGAATTCATCTGCATAATTCCAGGCGATCTCCGTACCAACTTCGGCACCAGCGACCGAATCAACAACAACGATGGCGCCATCAGCAACGCGCAATGCAGAGATTACTTCGCCCACAAAATCAGTATACCCGGGTGTATCTAAAAAGTTGATCTTGTAGTCTTTGTGCTCCACAGGGAGCACCGAAGTGGATAGCGATATTCCACGACGAATTTCTTCATCTTCAAAATCCGAAGCGGTGGTACCGTCTTCGATGCGGCCTAAACGAGTGGTCACTCCCGTGACATGCAGATAGGCCTCTGCCAACATTGTTTTTCCGGCACTGCTATGGGAAACTAGAGCGATATTTCGGATTTTATCGGTTGAATATTCTTTCATGAGCCGTGACCTTCCTCAAATTGATAGATTACACAATTGATAATTCAATAGTTGTGGTTGCATTTTCAAAAATAGCCACACAATTATATGGCAAAACCCTAAAAAGGGGTAGCAATTCAGGATGAAAGTTTCAATTAACACGTAGAAAGTAAGAATATCCGATCCTCCAACATCCAACATCCACCAACCACTTTCCAACATCCTATCTCTAACATCAAACAATCAATTTCTATCATTCATCTGGTACACTTGCGCTCATGAATCTCTTCCGCCGATTTGTTTTCAACTTCTGGTACTTCCTCAAGCCGCCATGGGATACCAACATAACGCCCCCAGAACTGCTTGATTTTCTCGAGGAACACCCGACCGGGAGTGCCCTCGATTTAGGCTGCGGAACAGGCACCAATGCCATCACTATGGCACAGCGCGGATGGAATGTCACCGGCGTAGATTTTGCATCCAAGGCCATCTACTCTGCGCGTCGCAAGGCTGCCCGATCTGGTGTCCAGGCCCAGTTTCTGACCCAAGATGTCACCAAGCTTGACAACCTTCAGAAGACCTTTGACCTGATACTAGATATCGGTTGTTATCACAGTTTAGATCCCCAACGCCAGAGAGAATACCAGAATAACCTCGATCGATTGCTAAAACCGGGTGGACATTTCTTGTTGTATGTATTTTTTCGGCCGGATTCAGAACCTACCAAAACCGGCATCATTGAAAATGATCTAAAAGGCTTCTCAACTCACTTGGAACGCATCTATCGTCAGGATGGCAGCGACCGCGATACTCGCCCATCATCTTGGCTGCTCTACCAAAAACCAAAATTATGAATTTTCTATTCCTCTTTCTAGATGGCATCGGCTTGGGAAAAGACGACCCCGAGGTTAATCCGTTTGCTAAAGCCGAAATGCCCAATCTGATTGACCTGCTTAATGGAGAGCGGTTGCTCGAACAACCCTCAGGCGTGATCCTGGAATCCGAGCGCTCTACCCTGCTCCCATTGGATGCCTGCCTCGGTATTGACGGCCTGCCCCAATCCGCCAGCGGTCAGGCAGTCCTACTAACCGGTCAAAACATCCCCGCGCTGATCGGGGAACACTTTGGGCCTAAGCCCAACCCAACCATCGCTGAAGTCCTTGCCAATGGCAATATCTTCAAAACACTCCATGAAAGTGGTTTGCAGGCAACCTTGCTCAATGCCTTTCCGCAAGGATACTTCGATGGCATCAATTCCGGGAAAAGACTGCCTGGCGCCGTCGCAATGGCTATGCGCAAATCCGGACTCCCCCTAATGACAGACGCTGATCTCTTCGCCGGCAACGCCCTCTCCGCCGACTTCACAGGCAAAGGCTGGCGTGAACGGTTGGGCTACCCAGATTCGCCAGTTTATAGTTTCAACCAGGCAGGGAAAAAGCTAGCCCAGCTTTCCCAAACCTATGATTTTTCTTTCTTCGAATTCTGGATCAGCGATATTCTCGGTCACCGCAAAGATATGGACGAAGCGTGCCTGTGGCTGAAACGCTTTGACCAGGTATTGGGCGGCTTGCTCAACGCCTGGGACGACGATCAGGGTCTGATCCTGATCACATCAGATCACGGAAACCTCGAAGATCTAAACACGCGACGACACACCTTCAACCCCGTCCCTGCTTTGATCATCGGTTCTCCAGAGTTACGCCAAGGTTTTTCGAAAAACCTAACTGATCTGACAGATATTGAACCTGCAATCAAGAGTTTTCTTTTGTAATACCACTGCAAATAACGCAAAAAAAATAACAACAGCGGTGCTCGACTACACGGGCACCGCTGTTTTGATTGAAAAACTTATTTGCTCAGGAAACTCTCTAGCAAGATGTCATGATTTCAGAATTGACCATACTGACAAGCATCATCTGGTTCGACCTTTCTGGTGACAAGCGTAATATACCCTCACGGTCCCGATCTGAATATAATCTTCTAAACATCAAATAGCATTTGCCCCAAGGAGAACCGATGCCAAAAGCCTCCATCGTCACCGACAGTGTTGCCTGCATCCCTGAAGCTTTACAAAAGAAGCTCAATATTCGTTTTGCCCCATACTACATCCATTGGGGTACTGAAACCTTCCGCGATCTGATCACCATCCATCGCGAGGCCTTTTACAAGCGCCTCGCCAAAACCACCGATGACTATCCGAAAACTGCCAATCCCAGCCCCGGCGATTATCTGAAAATTTATGAAGAACTGGCCGCAGAAGGCACTGAAGAGATTGCCAGCATCCACGTCACATCTAAAGGTAGTGGTGCCTATCAGTCCGCGCTCAACGCCAAAGAGATCATCACCAACAAGATTCCAAACTTGAAGATCGAGGTTATCGACACGCTCAATGTTTCCCTGTGTCATGGATGGATGGTCATCGAAGCTGCCCGGGACGCACTGGCAGGCGCATCACTCGAGTCTATTGTCACCCGCGTGAAATCAATTATTCCACGCGCAAAGATGCTACAAACTGCGGATACACTCAAATATCTCTACATGGGAGGACGCATTGGAAAAGCCAAACATTTGATGGGCAGTTTACTCAACATAAAGCCTATCATCAGCATGGAGAATGGGGTAATCGTTCCCCTCGGACAAGCCCGCACCCGCAAGCGTGTCTACAAGCAGATGATCGACATGATCGAAAAAGCCGTCGGTTCCATAGGAAAGGTCAAAGTCGCCTACGTTCACGCTGCGGCAGCCGAGGAAGCCGAAAAGCTCAAAGTCATGGTCGAAGAACGCATCAATTGTGTCGAATCAATCATCGCTGAACTCACTCCCGCCTTGGGTGTCCACACCGGTCCAGGTACCGTAGGAATGTGCTACTACCCAATCAACGATTAGCCCTTTGTCAATTCTCCTGTTTTTACCCCGCAGATTCAAAAAATCCGGTTTCTTTGAGAAACCGGATTTCTAATTTCAGCAGATCACAAAAGTTGTGTCACCCTGAGTGGAACGAAGGGTCTCCCGCTCTTCGAGCGGGGATTCTTCACTTCGCTCAGAATGACAAATCGTGATGTACTGAATTTCTAAACGTCAAGAAAAATCACATCGTTTCCTTATGCTCCCTCACTAACTCCCTGCGTAAGATCTTGCCCACCGTCGTCTTGGGCAGTTCGTCGCGGAATTCTACATGTGTGGGCACTTTATAGGCCGCCATCTTGTCCTTGCAGAATTCGCGCACTTCTTCTTCGGTCAGGGTTTCTTCAGGCTTGACCACAATCCAGGCTTTGACCGTCTCACCTCGCTTGGGATCGGGGATGCCTGCTACGCCAACTTCCAATACCTTGGGGTTATCAGAAATAACTTCCTCGACCTCACGAGGCCATACCTGGAAGCCGCCCGGCTTGATGACCTCTTTCTTGCGGTCTACGATGTAGAAATAGCCATCATCGTCCATACGGGCGATATCACCCGTGTAGAGCCATCCGTCTCGCAACGTGTTCTTAGTTTCCGTGGGCATGTTGTGATAACCCTTGAACACCTGAGGACCCTGGATAACCAATTCGCCTACTTCCCCCGCAGGCAGCACTGTGACTTCATCATCCAGACTGACAATGCGAGCATCCACATCGGACAACGGCATACCAATCGAACCTATGCGGTTATCGCCCAATAGTGGGTTGCAGTGCGTCGCCGTAGGTGCCTCAGAAAGTCCGAACCCTTCAAAGACCACACCACCCGTCAGCTTCTCAAAGGCTTCCTTTGTATCGCGCATTAGTGCAGCAGAACCAGAAATGCACGCCTTGATCGAACTGAGATCATATTTTCCAGCCAGCACATCGGGCCAGTTATTTATGGCGTTATAGAGCGTTGGTACACCGGGGAAAATCGTGCATCTGTATTTCTGCAAATTGTCCAGGTCATCTTTGATATCGCGGGGGTTAGGGACCATCACCAAAGCCGCACCAGTTGCCATACCAAAATTCATTCCTGCCACCATGCCATATACATGATACAGCGGAATGGCCATCAATACGACTTCCTCACCATCAATCGCTTGCGGCATCCAACGTCGGATCTGTAACGAATTTGCCACCAGATTTCGGTGTAGGGCAATTGCGCCCTTCGGGGTCCCCGTCGTGCCACCACTGTACTGGAAAATCGCCACATCATCTGGTCCTACATCGACTTTTGGTCGATCTTCTGGTTTGAAGTCAGCAACCAGGTCTTCCCACCAAATATCGCCTTCATGCAACTCAACACGGAAACCCGATTTCTTTTCCTTTAACAGTGTAAACAAAAATGCTGTCGCTGGGGGCAAAGTTTCCTTGAGATTGGTAACAACAATTTTCTTGATCTTTGTTTTCGGCTGAACTTCTTTGATCGTGTTGTAGAAATTGCTCATCACGATCATTATTTCCATCCCCGAGTCGTTAGCCTGATGCTCGATCTCTCGCGCCGTGTAGAGCGGGTTTGTGGCCACCACAATAGCACCTATTTTTAGCGCCCCAAAATAGGCAACGACGAATTGAGGGGTATTGAGGACAAAAATGCCCACTCGATCTCCCTTTTTGACGCCCAGACTCACCAGCGCTGCTGCAAAGCGATCTGTGCGTTCAACCATCTCGCTATAAGAGATCTTCGCACCTTTGAAAATTGTACAGGGAGCGTCTGGGTACTTTTTTGCTGCTTCTTCAAGGAAATAAAACAGGGGAACTTGGGGGTAATCAATTGTCTGCGGAACGCCCTCATCGTACCGCTCTAGCCATGGTCGGTCGCTCATGTTTCTCTCCTTATTTATATCGATTATCTTATCCAATAGTATAGATTACTTTCAGCGGGAATGTCAAATGTTTCATCAAAATTCATTCATGAAATCACGAATTGCCGCTTCCATTTTATCAACCGCGTCCGGTCCGGCACCAAACCACAGGATATTTGGATCATCTTCTTTGAACCAATTTGCCTGATGGCGCACGAAACGACGTGTAATACGTTTCATTTGAATAACAACTTCTTCTAAAGGTATTTCCCCATGCAAATATTGGATTACCTGTCGATAGCCAATTGCTGAAAGCGGCGGTAAATCTGGTGAATATCCTTGATCCAATAATCGTTGCGTTTCTGCAACCAAACCCTGATCCAACATATTTTGAATTCGCGTATCGATGCGCGCGTACAGTTCCTCACGCGGGCGCAGCAACCCCAGCATCAACACCTCGTAGAGGGGCGGTCCAGACTCCCTTTGGGTGGAGAACAGTTTCCCGGTGGTTAGGATTACCTCCAATGCTCGCACTATGCGGCGCAAATTTTGGGGTTCGATGCGAGACGCCGCTTCAGGATCAATACTAAACAGACGTTCGTACAAAACCTCGGTTCCAATTTCGGTGGCCCAATCTTCGAGAATTCCGCGCAGTCGAGAATCTGGCTGTACTTCAGGGATCTGCCATCCTTCGACGATGGCCCTGACATATTGACCTGTGCCCCCAACTAAAATTGGGATTCGGTCTCGCGAACGAATTGCAGCAACACTCTCCTTCACAGCTCGCAAGAACATTGCCAGGCTCCACACCTCGTCTGGGTCAGCCACATCGATTAAGTGATGCGGTGCTCGCTGCCTTTCTAGTAAAGTAGGCTTTGCAGTGCCAATATCCATACCCCGGTACAGTAGGCGCGAATCCGCAGAGATAATCTCTCCATCAAGGCGTTCAGCCAGCTGCAACGATGCCTCAGTCTTTCCCACTGCTGTAGGGCCAAGAATAATAACAAGTGGGTATTTAGATTCAGTTGACGGCATTTTCAAAGTGTTCGATTAAGGGTTGGTTACTAGAATCAAGGCTTTGGATGGCGATCACATCGATACGCCAGTCACCATCCAATTCAGGATGCTTTTGCAAAATAAATTGTGACGCTTCTATCAGGTGTTGGCGCTTCGCAGCTGTAATGGCGTCCTCAGGAAATCCAAAGTGCGCATTCGATCGTGTTTTGACTTCGACGAATATGGTCACATCCGCATAGCGGGTTACAAGATCGATTTCCCCATACGGTGTACGGTAATTGCACTTGATGATCTGGTATCCCTTCTCTGTAAGATAGTCAGCAGCAATCGATTCGCCCCAACTGCCAAGTGCTTTCCCTGATAGCTTCGCCATAGAAATAGAGTTTAGCATATTTTTATAGGATTGGATCGAAATTCCCAAGTCAGGGATTTTCCCGTGATATTTTCCAGGTTTGAGGGTACAATGCAAATCGTGTCCCATTCCAAACATCTGCCGAAACTAGACCGAATCTCAATACTTGCCGCGACCATTTTGCTGATCTATATTCTTGCACGCTTCATCAAGTTTCCAGCCCAAGAATATTATCTCCCTTTTCCTGGCGCGTATTTAAGCTTTGATCTCAACATCAATACGATCGTCGGTATTTTTGTCATCGGACTGACCAGTTCGGGAGTCGACTGGTTGTTGCGCGAGCACCCAGCGCTTGAAGGCAAATATACGTTTCAACATTGGCTTCTACCTACCCTCACTGCGTGGGCTATTGGCGTTGCCCTCATCCAACAACCACTCGGGCTGTTATGGTGGATAGGCTTTGCACTTGGTTCCAGTATATTGATCCTGGTCGTGCTAGCGGAATACGTCACCGTCGATCCTACAGATATCCGGCGCGTTCCCGCATCGATCGCATTGACTGCCGTAGCATTTGTGCTCTTCTTCATCCTGGTATTCATTATGCGCGTTGAGGGCATGCGCTTATTCCTGATTGTTCCTACAATTACCGTTGCAGCTGGCCTGGTTAGTTTACGCACCCTTCACCTCCAACTGGGCGGAGAATGGGCATTCATTCCTACGGCGATCATCATGCTGATCACAGGCCAAATAACATCGGCAATATTTTATTTGCCCATCTCTACATCCGCATTTGCACTGTTTCTCGTCGGAATCACCTTCGCGCTTAGCTGGACTTTGTCCATTTGGGACCTTTCAAGGTGAGTAACATACGGCTTC
>CAZLNX010000197.1:0-11308 GCA_964560795.1 uncultured Anaerolineales bacterium
TTAAAGAATCCGCTTTTTGAGGAGGGTGAACTTACCCTTTTTGCAGTGGAGTCAAATATGCAAAACCGAGTAGTAGACCTGAACCGCTCTGCGCAAACAATTATTGGTCAAAAGATTAACAATGTAATTGGCTTGCCGTTTGAACAGGTGGTATCTGAATGGCATGACTTAGTAGAACGCTCTCTCGATAGAATATCACTGCGCGATGAAATAGCCTTTGGTCAGGGGTCAGAACGCAGATACTATGATTTTCAGATTATTCCAATCTATGGTCATCGAGATGATATTCGAGGCCGCGTGATTGTTCTGAGTGATATCACTGAACTGGAGCGGGCCAGGCAGGTTGCTGAAGGTGCAGCCAAGGCCAAGGCTGATTTTCTGGCGAATATGAGTCATGAGATCCGCACACCATTGAATGCAGTGATTGGGATGACCGGCTTGTTGATAGATACACCGTTGAATGCTGAACAACATGAATATGTTCAGACAGTTCGCAAAAGTGGCGATGGTCTTTTATCAGTGATAAATGATATTTTGGATTTTTCTAAAATCGAGGCTGGCAAGTTAGAGTTGGAAAAGCAGCCTTTCAGTGTCCATGAAGCTATAGAGATTAGCCTCGATTTGATCGCTCCTAAGGCAGCCGAGAAAGGGTTGGAACTTGCCTATCTTGTGGATGACGATGTCCCCGCAACTATTGTTGGCGATGTTACTAGGGTGCGGCAAATCCTGGTGAACTTATTGGGGAATGCGGTCAAATTTACAGAGACTGGAGAAATCGTTGTGCGAGCAGGTGGAACATTGGGCAATGATGGACTTTTTAATATACATTTTTCCGTGCAAGATACGGGGATTGGAATTCCGCAGGAGCGCCTTTCGGTTCTATTTGAATCCTTTTCCCAAGTAGATACTTCGACTACTCGGAAATATGGTGGTACTGGCCTGGGATTGGCGATCAGTAAACAACTTGTCATTCTTATGGAGGGGGAAATCTGGGTCGAGAGTGAAGTTGGCATTGGTAGTGTATTCCATTTTCGTTTTCCAGTAGAAATTGCTTCGGATCAGCCGCGGGTAGATCATCTAGATGCGAGTAAACTATTGGAAAACCTGAAAGTTCTAATCGTTGATGACAATGCTACAAATAGGCTTATTTTAATTCGACAGACGAAATCTTGGAACTTGAAGCCGCACGCAGCTTCAAGTGGCAAAGAAGCTTTATCGTGGGTTAACTCCGGTGATACCTTCGATCTTGCAATCCTGGATATACAGATGCCCGAAATGGATGGGGTCACTTTGGCAAAAGAGTTGAATAAGCATCGAACCGCAAAAGACATTCCTCTGATCTTGTTCTCTTCCCTGGGGGGTATGGAGAATATTCCAAGCGAAATAGAGTATTCAGCGCGGCTTACTAAGCCAATCAAACCATCAGTTCTTCACAATGCTATCGTTGATGTGTTGAGAAGAAAAATGGATTTGACGCCCTTGCAGCCCATCGTGGATGAAAAATCAGTTTTTGATAAATCAATGGCCAAAAGATATCCTTTGCGCATTTTACTTGCTGAGGATAACCTGGTAAATCAAAAAGTTGCCTTGCGCATTCTTGAAAAACTTGGATATCGAGCGGATATCGCAGCCAATGGCTTGGAAGTGTTGGAGGCGTTGGATCGCCAGCACTATGAGGTAATTCTAATGGACATCCAAATGCCGGAGATGGATGGCGAAGAGGCCGCAAGCCACATAATTGAAAAGTATTCTTCCGCAGAGAGACCGCGCATCATAGCGATGACGGCCCATGCCTTGGAAGGAGATCGCAAACGCTATCTGAATGCGGGTATGGATGATTATGTCAGCAAGCCAGTGCGAGTGCAGGAGCTTGTCGATGCTCTAGAGCGTACCGAGCCGCATACTAGAGGGGATGAGCGTTAATCCGAGATTGCCTGAGGGGATACCGCAGTTGCGGGAATGAATTCCTTAGAAAGCCAGATTATACTAACAATAAATCCAATCAGCATAATGATCGCGCCGCTTACATAAGGGAAGTTGTAGTTCACGTCGAATATGAAACCTGCCCAAAGGGGGCCTGCAATTCGTCCCAGGCTCATGAAGCTGTTATTTAGCCCCATGGCGATTCCCTGTCCGCTAATCGAGCGTTTGGACGTCAGTGAAGAAACTACTGGGCGCAGCAGAGAATTGCTGATCACGAATACAGAAACTGTGATCAAAACAGCCACATAGGTATTCGCTGTCAGCATCAGGACAAAACCGATCGCGCTGCCGACCAGGGATAACCTTAACAAATTTACTTCTCCCCAACGCTTTGTGAGTGGCCCAGTAAGCACGCCTTGCATTAATACGGATGTCAACCCGATCACCGTTAAAATTGTGCCCACTCGTTGTGGTCCATACCCATGACGTTCCAGGGAATACAGCCCGAAGATGGCCTCGAAGTTTGTCAGGCCGAAACTCAATAGAAAAGCCATGACTAATAAGATGCCGATGGGGCCGAAGAGGGCTTTGCCCATTTCCCCGAATTGCGGACCCTGGATTTTTTCATCTGTGGAGGATCGCTTTTCTTTGGGTAAACTTTCAGGCAATACGAGCACAACGAAGAGCATTGCTACTACAGAGAGAGCTGCCGCTACAAAGAAAGGTGTTGATAAGGATGTGCCCGCCAGCCAGCCACCAATCCCAGGGCCAATGACCATACCCATGCCCATGGCTGCACCGACAACGCCCATTCCGCCACCGCGGTTTTTCTCATCGGTACTGTCGCCGATAAAAGCCATGGCTGTCGGCAATGTTGCCGACGATAAAATGCCAGATAATGCCCGCGCAGCGAACAGCATCCAAAGCTGGGTTGAAAGCCCAAAGAAGAGCATGGCAATACCATTGCCCAGGGCGCCTAACACCAGAAAGGGCTTGCGCCCATACCGATCAGAGAGACTTCCCCAGACAGGTGCAAAGAGGAACTGCATCACGGCAAAGGTTGCCATCAGCATCCCCAAGGAGCTTCCGCTGGCGCCAAAGCTCTCGATATAAAACGGGATGATGGGGATGATCATCCCGAAGCCCATCATAACTACTACAAGTGTGAAGAAGAGAATGATTAGATTTTTTTGTTCTTGTTTCATATGCTTATTTTATTCCGCGGGGGATGTGATGCCATCAAAGTAGATTGACATCATTTGCTCGATGGTCTCATCGGATATTTCTAATTCATCGCTGTGGACTGGGTAGAGATATGGGAAAATCATCCCAAGCAAGGTCCAGGTTGCCAGGTACGAATCCATTGCTCGAAATTCTCCCTTGGCGATGCCATCTTTTAGGATGCTACGAATTAAGTCGATGAATTGTTCTTTGTACGCGATTCGAAATTGTTGACGAACTGGTGCACTGAGATGGGTCATCTCCTGACTGGCCAGTCGGATTACAGCACGCTCCTTGGGGGGTTGCCTGAGGATATGTTTTACCAGTAAATGAATGCGCTGGCGGCTGTTCGTTCCTTCCGTAAGGATATGCTCAATCGCTGCCTGGATTTCATCCAAATAGGCGCCTAGAATTGCCAGGAAAAGCGCCTCTTTGTCCTTGAAATGGTAATACAAGGCGGCCTTGGTCACTTCTACGGCCTCGGCGATTTGCCGCATCGATAGACCGTGATATCCATGTTCAATGAACAGTTCTTTTGCCTTGTTGAGTATTTCTGTGCTCAAGTCTTTAGAAGTTGCTGCAATCATAAAATTTCTTTCCCTCGAAACTAGTGAGAAAATCAGCCTGATATTTGGAGTGTGGGCTTGTCCGCATCCCAACACTCCAAACATCGGCACTCTCTATTGACATTCTTTACAAAGGAATTTGGAGCAAAGGTCTCCACCAGGGGATCGCTACCAAAAACCCAACCAGCGCAACTGCGTACCAAATGGCCGTTTGGCGGTGCCGGCCGATTGCATCGGTTGCTTTTTTCGCGCGTACGTTGCCAATATAGGCGATTACGATAGCCGCAGTCATCAAAAAGGTGTGTTCGACAGCAAAGAAACGAATTCCATTATTGCCCATGGCGGCTCCAAAATCGCTGAATGCAACCTTTGTGATTGGGCTGAAGAAAACATAAAGCGCTATGCCTGCAAGAAATTGTACTCCAGATGCAACTATAAATGCTGTGCTTATCTGACTGTCGATGTTGTTCCAGGCGCGCTTGCCAAACCAGGCGCTCAAAGAGCGAGTGACCGCTAGAATGGCCAGTGCCAATACGATCCAGCGCAAAAGATTGTGAACCATTAAGATGATCGGATACATGATGTTATTTCCTCTACTTTAGTAGGCGGCCTCGCCAGCTAGCGTTGCCTTGGGAGTGTTGGTTGAATAGAGTTCGTTATATGCCAGGAAACCCATGACCAAATATGCTACAGTTTTGGGGATCATTAGCATCCCAATGATGGGAGCTTGTTGGACAAAGAGAATAACGGGGAGATAGCAAGCATACGAAACCAGGATCATAATGCCCATCCACCAGAAATTGTGGTCATTATTTTCTCGTCCGTCTCGCATGAACAAGTATGCTGTTCCCAAACCTTGTATCAGTAATGGGATGTTACGGATTGTCGCCCAGGGTTGGGGGGGAACGAGGCTATTCCACTGATTCGCAGGCATAGCAAGCATGATGAGCCGTACCAAAGCTGCTCCCAGTATGAGATACTCGAAAGGGCCATAATTTTTGTTGAACCGGAATCGCCAGATCACTAAAACCATCACATAAAAAAGCGTTACTGTGACTGCTGTCGCCAGCGTGCCTGTGCCAAGTAGGCCAAACTCCATTCCCTGGAAGGAGAACGATGCTCCTAGATTTCCCATGATATATGCCAGCACGCGGAAACCAACATGCCCGCTGTCGCCAAATGACAGCAAAGTAAACGCGCCCAAAACCATATTGGCTGTGCGTTGGTCTGCAGGATTGACGTTTTGGCGATGACGATACATGGCCAAAACCAAGCCCCAGATGATGACAAGGTAAACAGTATTGAAGGATAATTCTATCCACATACGTAATGTTTCAGACATAACTAATTCCTTAAAGTGATAAATTTTGATACTTCGTCTTACTGACCGGTCGGTAAGTTGGCGAGATCATATCATGCAGGAATAGTAATGTCAAGCAAAAAAAGGGACGCAGTTGTGTGCGTCCCTTTTTTTGCTCCGATTCTCGGGATTAATCAATCCTCAGTGATGAAATCTTCCGTCATATTACGAGCTTCGTCGTCAGTAAATTGCTCGGGCGGGGATTTCATGAAGTAAGAAGATGGGGCGATTAAAGGACCACCGATGCCGCGGTCCATGGCGATCTTGGCACAGCGCACCGCGTCGATCATCACACCCGCCGAATTGGGAGAGTCCCAGACCTCGAGTTTCAGTTCCAGGTTCAGGGGAACATCACCAAAAGCGCGACCCTCCATGCGGATGTGGCACCACTTGCGATCGGTCAGCCAAGGTACGTAATCGCTGGGGCCAACGTGGATATTCTCTTCACCCATGTCATAGGGAAGTTGGCTGGTCACAGCCTGGGTCTTGGAGATCTTCTTGGATTCCAGCCGCTCACGTTCCAGCATATTGTAGAAATCCATATTACCGCCGAAATTGAGCTGGTAGGTTCGGTCGATGTGTACACCACGGTCTTTGAAGATATTGGTCAGCACGCGATGGGTGATCGTCGCACCAACCTGACTCTTGATATCATCTCCAATAACCGGCAGTCCCTTTTCCTCGAAGCGTTTACTCCAATAGGGTGATGTGGCGATAAACACAGGGATACCGTTGACGAAGGCGCAGCCTGCTTCGAGCGCCTGTTCCACATACCATTTGGTAGCCATCTCCGAGCCAACCGGCATAAAATTGACCACCACATCAGTTTCCGTATCCTTCAAAATTCCGATGATGTCATCTGTAGGACCATCGGCTTTCTCTACGCGTTGGAGCAGGTATTTTCCCAGGCCATCATGAGTCATCCCCCGAGAGACCGGGATGCCCATGTGTGGTACATCGGCAAATTTGGTTGTGTTGTTGGGGTCAGCCCATATTGCCTCACTGAGATCCAAACCGACCTTGCTGGCAACCACATCTATGGCGGCAGAAATTTCAACATCACGGACATGATACCCCCCAGCAGTGGCGTGCATTAACCCTGGAATTTCGACATCATCTGGGGCGTCTTTGTAGTATTGCAGCCCCTGAACCAAAGAGTTGGCGCAGTTCCCGATCCCAATGATCGCCACGCGCACTTTTTTATCTTTCTTTGCCATCTCGTTTCCTTTCCATTATCAATCCTCGTAAGAACGCGGTTCCTCTGAGCGCAGGAACCGCGTTGCTGAATTATACCTTACTTGGGGTCAAGCCAGTGCTCTTCTGAGTGCAGCCATATTCGCCGCAACACTTTCAGTTTTATTGTACACAGCCGATCCAACCACCATCACCGATGCGCCTGCCGCGGCAACGTCGGCGATATTATGCGCCTTGATGCCACCATCTACTTCGAGTTCAACGTGAGATAAACCACGCTCGTCCAGCATTTGTCTTAATTGTCTGATTTTCTCTGTGCTGCTGGGGATATACGACTGCCCCCCGTAGCCGGGTTCGACAGACATAATTAGGACTAAATCTACCTCAGAGAGAACTGCTTCGATGGTGCTCAACGGCGTTTTGGATTTGATCGTCACCCCGGGCCGGACGTTCAGACTCCGGATGAGTTGGATCGTGCTCTTCAAGTTTTCTACAGCCTCAACGTGGACCGTAATGATATCGGCACCCGCCTTGGCAAAGAGGGGGATTTGGGCATCAGGATTTTCAATCATCAAATGGACATCGAGAACGGTGTCCGTTTCAGCAGCGATGGGACGTAGCGAGGAGACGATTAACGGCCCAATGGTGATGGGCGGGACGAAATGGCCATCCATAACGTCAATATGGATGAACTCTGCGCCAGCGTCGATGGCATCACGCACCTGGTCTCCCAAACGAGAAAAATCAGCCGTAAGAATTGATGGAGCGAGTTTTACATTCATAATTTGTAAATAATTCGATTTCCGAATTTCTAGATTGTGCGTCAGGCCGTAGGCCCGCCTTTGGCGTGAGCTGCCGCACCAGAGGCAAGCGAAGGATCTCCAAGTACAACAATTTGAGATTCTTCACCTCGCTGTTGGCGAGGGCTCAGAATGACAAATTTGTCGGATGCTTTCAAATAAAAACTAAACTATGGTCTTTCTATGATTCGAACACCATCTACTCCAGCAACAATGATGGTATCTGCCATATCCAGGAATAAGCCATGCCCGACAATCCCAGGATGTGTTGATAGCGTTGATGAGAGTTCATATGCATCCTCGATGCCATTATCGAACCAGCAGCGTACCAGGTAGTTGCCGTTATCTGTGATGATGGGCGAGCTATCTTCTTCGAGCCAAAGTTCAGCTTTGCTGCTGAGAGAACCCAGCCAGCGAATGTGAGTCTCAAATTCGAATTGAGTGATTTCGACTGGCAGCGGGCCGCGGCCTAATTTCTCTACGACCTTGGATTCATCTACAATGACGACGAACTTTTTAGCGTGGCTCTCGACGATTTTCTCTCTCAAAGCGGCGCGCCCCAATCCTTTGATCAGGTTCAAGTTAGGATCGACCTCATCGGCGCCGTCCACCGCTAAATCCAGGTTGGGATTCTCCGCTAAACTTGTTAGCGGAATGCCCCATTCACGAGCGCGTTCTGCGGTGGCCTCCGATGTCGGAATCCCCTGGATGTCAGTCAAATCGCCAGCGCTGACCATCACGCCCAGCATATCGACAAAAATTGCTGCCGTTGAGCCGCTGCCCAGGCCGAGGAGCATGCCGCTTTTGACGTATTCCAACGCGCGTCTGGCTGCTTCTTCTTTCAGGTTCATATGCCTATTTGTTTAGCAGTTCTTTTGCTTTGGCGGCTACATTCTCAGCTGTGAAACCAAACTCCTTGTATATTGTCTGGTATGGGGCTGATGCGCCATAGTGATCCAGGCCGATGACCGCATCGGCGTATTTTGACCATCCCAGAGAGACACCGGTTTCGATGGCCAGGCGAGGTAAGTCTGGGGGCAGTATGGAGTTTTTATAGTCTTCGGGTTGGGCATCGAAAAGTTCCCAACTGGGCATCGAAACGATGCGGGTGCCAATGACATCTTCGGCGAGCAGAGCTTTGGCTTCTTTAGCAATCTCGACCTCAGAGCCGGTGGCAATCAGCACAATTTCAGCTTCGATCCATTTGGGTTCTGAGAGTACGTAGGCACCCTTTGCGAGTTGATTATCTACTGGGGCGATCTGAGGCAATCCCTGGCGGGTGAGGATCAGGGCAGTTGGTCCGTCTTTGCGTTCCAAGGCAACTTTCCAGGTTTGAGCGGTTTCATTGCCATCTGCAGGACGAATGGTCACCAGGTTGGGAATGACTCGTAGAGAGGCCAGGTGCTCGATAGGCTGGTGGGTGGGGCCATCTTCGCCCAGACCAATACTGTCGTGGCTGAACACATAGATCACGGGTAATCCCATCATAGCCGCCATGCGAATAGATGCGCGCATATAATCGGCGAAGACCAGGAATGCTCCGCCGTAGGGACGCAGCCCGTGCAGTGCCAATCCGTTCATCACTGCGCCCATACCGTGCTCGCGGATGCCGTAATGAAGATAGTCCCCGCTGAAGTCATCGGGTGTGATGGATATTTGATTTTTAGCCTTGGTCTTGTTGCTGCCCGTCAAATCGGCCGAACCACCGAGCAACGTAGGAAGGACTGGCGCAATCTCATCCAACACCTGTCCCGATGTGACGCGTGTGGCCAGAGGTTTACCCTCGGTGAAATCTGGCAGTGACTCTTCCCAGCCTGCCGGCAAGTTACCACTGACATAGTTATCCCACTGTGCGGCTAATTCGGGATATTGCACCCGATAATTTTTGAGTAATTCTTCCCACTGGGATTGTTTTTCCTTACCTAGAGCAGCTTTGTCAGCGAAGCGGGATTTTGATTCCTCGGGGATGTGGAAGCGCGGCTCAAGAGGCCAGCCGAAATGCTCTTTTGTAGCCTTTAGATCATCTTCGCCCAAGGGTGAACCGTGAACTTTGGCTGTATCCTGTCCAGGGCTGCCCAGACCGATGTGTGTTTTACATGCAATGATCGTGGGGCGCTCTGTTTCGGCTTGGGCTTCGTGAATTGCTTTATCAATGGCAGCCATATCGTGCCCGTCCACACTGAGTGTGTGCCAGCCGTAGCCAGCGAAGCGTGCCAGTTGATCAATGCTTGTGCTTAGATCCGTGCTGCCGTCAATGGAGATGCTGTTATCGTCGAAGAAGACGATCAGTTTTCCCAGCTTCAGGTGACCAGCCAGGTCACAGGCTTCGTGAGAGACACCTTCCATCAGATCGCCATCACCGGCGATTACATAGGTGTAATGGTCAACAATGGGGAAATCGGCTTTGTTGAAACGCTCTGCCAGCCAGCGCTCGGCCAAAGCCATGCCCACTGCGTTGCTGATTCCCTGTCCTAATGGTCCCGTGGTAACCTCGATGCCAATTTCAGGTTCGTGCTCGGGGTGCCCGGCAGTACGGCTACCCCATTGGCGGAAATTCTTGATTTCATCTAATCCCAAAGGATATCCACTCATATGCAGCAGCGCATAGAGCATTGCTGAGCCGTGCCCGGCGGAGAGAACAAAGCGATCTCGATCAGGCCACAGTGGGTCGGATGGATTATTCTTCAGGAAGCGCGTCCACAGCACAGTGGCGATGTCTGCTGCGCCCAGCGGCAAGCCTGGATGCCCCGAATTCGCCTCCTGCACTGCTTCAACGGCCAATATACGCAAATTCGTTGCAATTAGTTGGTCGGTATCGTCGTAGGTGGAGGGGATGTTGGTCATGGTTGGTGTTCTCCTAAGTTTTCAACGCGGAGTTGCAGAGTGCGCAGAGATGATTGAATGTCGCTCTGTGTGCTCTGTAGCCCCTGTTCTATCTATTTGATGGTTGATTCTAGTTCATTCTTACTTAATGCGATTCTAGCAATGCTTAGGTCGCATCCAAAAATATTACACCGAAATCAGATGTTTTGCTGTGAAGCTCTCATCCTATAAAACGGGAAGCAATACTTGAATGCTTACTTAGGGAATGATACCAGAGGATTACAACCTTGAAGCGAGGGAATTGCAATTTCTCCCACCCCAAAATTCCTCGACTATAAGCAGCCGGGGTTTCCACGCCAAATGCGCGCAGAGCGACCCCGGGAATACTAAACATTTATCATCAAATATATGCTGCAATCTAATGCATATGAACCTTATATTGTGTTTTTTTGATTCAAAATATACAATAAGTATAGTTAGTATTTTTTTGTCTCGAGTATGGGAGGGTGCCATGAATAAAATGAGAATTTCTAATTTGTTGGCTGGATTGGTGTTGGTCGCTGTGCTCACCACTGCTGCAGTCAGTCCTGTACTAGCCGACTGCCAGCCTGATGGCACCGACGGGGATGATACTATTGCTTGCAATGGTAGCGATGCTGATGGTGTGGATGCTGGTGCCGGTGTTGATATTGTCACTGTTTTTACTGGCGCTGATGTGACAGCGGATGTAGAAGGGGGCGATGGATCCGACACAATCACAGTGAACGCATCTGGCCGAGCCACAGATATCGTTGGCGATAACGCCAATACCAATGACGTGATCAATGGGGATGATACTGTTACTGTGACTGAGACGGGTGTGGTTCAGGGAGATATCGATACCGGAGGAGGGGAAGACACTGTCGAAATCGCTGGGCAAGTCGATGGTGATGTCAAGACCGGCGACGGCAATGATACCGTCAGGTTAACAGGCACACAGGTTGGGGGCACAATTGATGGTGGCGAAACTGGAGAGACGCTTCCATTGGCTTTAAATTGTGTTGCCCCTGTCGCAGGAGACACCATAGAATTTAACATGCAATCTAATGATAATGACGAGGTGAATGCGGCCAAACAGGCCATTGCTGCAGCCGATGCAACCCCATCTAAAGACGGTCAGTTCAATTGGCAGGGTGGTGTGATTCAATGGGTAAACTTCGAAACTCTGGTGGATGCCATAAATGCTGCAGTTGCTAATGGTCTTCATGCAGTAGTTGCTGTCAACGGTGTGGCCGTAGCCGTCAATGGAGTAGCCGCCAATGGAGTAGCCGTCGTTGACGGGAATGATGATCATATCACTGTTTCTGGCACAGTTAATAATGTCTATGGAGCTGATTGACTGACAAATCTCAGGAGGGTTTCCCTGATTGAGATGGGAAAAG
>CAZLNX010000198.1:0-11259 GCA_964560795.1 uncultured Anaerolineales bacterium
GCCCTTTTCTCCTGCTCCACCTTAGCTCAACTGCCCCTATTCCGGGAATTGCTGTCATCACCCTGACGTTGGGCCAGTCTTTCATCGTATCGTTGACAAATCGTTTGGACGATATACATTACAAGGCGACAATAATTTTTGGTTGGACTCTTATCAGCCTAATTACTCGGAAATCATTGGTAAACGGTGGCTTCATTTGAAAGGAGCAGGCCAGTATATCCAACCCTTGCGTACACCGAAAACCTTCACCATCTTTGTTATCGGTGCGATAAGTCTGCTATTTTTAAAGGATGGAACGAAAACCCGAAAGAAATTCACTATGAGATCAAAAATGAACTTCGACATGAAATATAACCCTGTAGAGTTGTTGGTTCTATTCTCTGTTATTGCCGTCGGTGCTTTGTTCTTAGCCGTGAAATCTTTCTCCTTACCGATTACGCACGTGGTGGATGATCAAGCTCCGTACACGCATAGTGGTGTTTTTTCGTATACGGCTGAAGTACCGCCTGGGGTTTATGATGAAGTAAAGATAAGCCCTGGAGAACCAATTTATCGACAAGTTGCTGACACATTTCAGGTATCTTTTGACTATGCCTTTAAATCCAGCCAACCCTTAAACTTGCATGGATCTTATCAATTATTTGCAGAGATCAGTAATACAAAAGGATGGAAACGCACGCTGCAATTGATACCCTCAACAGAGTTTTCCGGTACGTCATTTACTACGGTTGCTGAAATTCAATTCAGTCAATTGCAAGAATTCATCGATGTTCTTGAGGAACAGACGGGAGTCCGAGAAAAACGTTATACGCTGAATATTCGTCCCGAAGTCGCTGTTGAAGGGGTATTTGTCGGACAGGAAATATCCAGTAAATTCACTCCAGAGTTGCCCTTTGAATTTGACGATCTGGCGATTTCGTTGATATATCGTACGATTGATGATGATCCTCTTCACCCAAGTGAAATCCATATGGTGTCTTACAAAAGAGAAGCCGCCAATACTTTCAAGATCTTGGGGTTTGACATCGGTATACCCTTTGCACGGGCAATTTCCATTGTTGGTATATTGGTGTATATCTATGGATTGGTGATGTTAGTTTTATATGTGAACTCCACCAAGAAAAGAGGTGAATTATCTCGCATCAATATGATGTATGGTCATAAGATTGTCTCGATTACAAATGTGACTTTTTCGCAAAACCTCGTGGAGGTGGATAGTATTGAAGAGCTTGCACTGATCGCAGATCAGCACCAAAAA
The DNA here is from genome assembly GCA_964560795.1 of uncultured Anaerolineales bacterium. Taxonomy (GTDB): domain Bacteria; phylum Chloroflexota; class Anaerolineae; order Anaerolineales; family UBA11858; genus NIOZ-UU35. Next base: position 1,259 of record CAZLNX010000198.1, read on the forward strand.
ACCATGATGCATATTAATCGAGACGGGATCGACTATTACTTTGTGCAATCCTTTGATATCACCTATTTATTCCGGTTGATCGTTCGGGGCGATGTTCAGGTTCTGCCTCCAAGGATGTAGGGAATGATCAGTATTAGGCGTATCAACCTTCTCTTTGTGCTAGGGACTATTTTCCTCATCATAGCTGGAGCGGTTTTTGCTTTTACGGCGGCGAATACCGTAGTTGAATCAGGTATAGATCATGAGTCCAGTGGCATTACTGCAAACGATCTAAAACCCGCAGAATGCAACAGCATCTCACTCAGTAATATTTTTTCTGTAACCGATGGCGGGGTTGGTAATGATCTTGTTCTTGGCAATGCCGCTGGGAACACCTTGAATGGCAACGCTGGGAGCGACTGTATAGTAGGAGGCGATGGTGGTGACACACTTAATGGCGGGGATAACGATGATATTATCTTAGGCGGAGCGGGGGATGATGATTTACAAGGGGGGGCTGGAAACGATATATGCTATGGTGGCAGTGGGACGGACACCTTTGCTGATTGCGAAACAACAAATGATCCGTGACAAATGGAATCACTGGACCCCCATACTTTTCAAAGAGAAACATCACTGATGGTATACTTATCGGCAATTATCGGGCTTGAATCGCGTTGCCCTTATGACAAATTTATCCATGGTTCAATCTGAAGACAGCCACCCTTTATCGTTTTATCAATCGTTGCCGAAGGTGGAGTTGCATCGTCACCTAGAAGGCTCGTTACGCGTTGAGACTCTGTCTGAAATTGGGCAAGATCATGGTCTCCGCAACACAGGCACGCATGTTCTGGGACCCCTAGTTCAAATTGGGGAGAATGAACCCTATACGTTTGAAAACTTTCTTTCAAAATTTGCCACATTACGAATGTTCTATCGCTCTCCTGAAGTGATTGGCAGGATCACGCGCGAAGCGATTGAAGATGCTGCCAAGGATAATATCCGTTATCTGGAACTACGCTTTACCCCAGTGGCATTGAGTAAGGCTGAAAGGTTCCCTCTCGATCAGGTTATCGATTGGGTGATCGAAGGTGCTTTAGAAGGTGAAGAAGCTTATGGTGTGAAGACCCGCCTGATTGCCAGCGTCAACCGGCATGAAAGTCCGGACCTGGCAGAGCAGGTGGCCTGGCTGGCTATGGAACGCAAGCAGAAAGGCATTGTAGGCTTGGATTTAGCCGGCAACGAAGCTGAATTTCCCGCCGAGCCCTTTCTGGGGATTTTCCGTGAAGCACAGCAAGAAGGTTTGCAGATTACCATTCATGCCGGGGAGTGGGGCGGAGCGGATAATGTCCACGAGGCTGTCGAATCTTTTAAGACCCAACGCATCGGACATGGAGTCCGCGTTCTTGAAGATGAAGCCACGGTGGCGTTGGCCAGTCAGGAAGGTACCGTCTTCGAGGTTTGCCTGACTAGCAACTACCAATCTGGGGTTGTAACTGATCTGCGTCAACACCCTGTTGTGTCTATGTTGGATGCTGGGTTGAATGTTACGCTCAATACCGATGACCCAAGTGTTTCAAAAATCACTTTGGGTGAAGAATATCGCCTGGCTTGTGAAGATTTAGGTGTATCCCTTTCAGTATTGCAAGAACGAATTTTGGCAGCTGCCCAGGCAGCTTTTCTGCCTGATGATCAGAAGGATGAACTCGTAGAAAATCTCAAAACTGAGTTGGGGGAAATGATTCCCTCAATGTAAGGGCATAGAACAACCTCAAAAATTGGCAATCAACTAAAATGCAATCAAAAACCCCTTGGATTTTCATTATATCCAAGGGGTTTGATATTCCCATGCGATGTTTTTATTGACGATTTTCCCAATCGCGCACGGCGGATTGAATGGCTGCTTTGACGGTTTCATCGGGAATTGATGAGACATCATCGAACTGATCCATCCCGATCAGCACTCGCATGCTGCCATCCAGGTTTTCCATTAGGCGGATGCCTCTTTCTTGGAGCGGGGTATTTGCGATCTTGTTCTGCAGGATGTCGTCAATCTGGCCCACAATGCTTTTTTCTTCAAAGGGAGTTTCCGATTCTTCAGGAACGAATGGACTAACGCTGGCTTGTGCTTGAGGGGGTTGTACTGGTTGTGTTGCCGGTAGCACGGAAGTCTCAGATATGCCTAACCATCTTTGGAGGTACGTTATTAATCCAGTAAGATATTTACCCTCGGTAGGGGGCAGCGCCTCACCAGATCGGTAGATGCGTTTCCCAATTTGCATCACAATTAGCTTGCTCTGACTATCGCGCCAGATATGCAGCGCATCAGCCGGGAATTGCGGTTGCACAGGTTGAGGGGGTTCTTGATCTTCCTGGCGGCTTCGTCCGCTGCTAAGCAAACTTCCAGCCAGATAGCCGACAGTGATACTAATAATCGCGACAATTAGGAAAAGAGTACCGTCTTCCATTTCCAACTCCTTTGATTATTTGTGGAGCGACTTATTCCTCAAGTTGTGGTTGACACTGTGGACAGAAGTGGGTGCCGCGTTGGCCCACAGTGATCCGTTCAATAGGTGTCGCACACTGGTAGCATGGTTCGCCAGTGCGCTGATACACCTGAAAATAGTTTTGAAAATCCCCGCCGCGATAGACCCAATCGATGCTGGCACCGTTGCGCTGAATTCCTTCTTCTAGCACCGCGCGGATGTTGTCGAATAACAGGGTTGCATCTTTGATGCCTAGGGTGTGGGAACGCGTCAATGGATGAAGTTTAGCAAGGTGCAAGGCCTCATCGGCATAGATATTGCCCACACCAGCCAAAAAACTTTGATCTAAGAGCAGAGGTTTGATTTGTCGGCGGTATTTTCCCAGGCGCTGGTGAAAATCTTGCGATGTAAAGGAATCTTCTAAGGGTTCGGGACCCAAGTGCCCTAAGAGTGTTTCGGTTTCTTCGATCAGCCAAACGCGCCCAAATTTGCGGGTATCGTTGAAAGCCAGCCGGTGCTCATTGTCTAAAAAGATGAGTAAACGGTGATGGGGTGCAATGGGGTCATCGGCTGCCTCGAACCAGAGATCACCGCTCATGCGCAGGTGAATAACCAGGGTATCCTTTTCGAGGTGAAAGAGTAAATATTTCCCCCGCCGACCTATATCCGTGAAGCGCTGCCCAACGATGCGTGACGCAAATTCTTTGGCCGTTGGTGACTCCAGCGTGCGCGCCCAAAGCAGATCGACACCTGTGACACGTTTGCTGACCAGAGAAGGAATTTCTTTTGTTCCCTGGCGGAATTTGTTGCGGATGGTTTCGACTTCTGGCAGTTCAGGCATCGTGAGCGGGGAGCGGATAGCATTCGGCGGTTAGCAAATAGTTATCTGTTTTAGATACGTATCACTAACGGCTAACTGCTATCAGCTATTGGCTATTCGTTGAACATTTCTCCAACGCTGCGACCTTCGTGCGCGCGCAAGATGACCTCACCCAATAGCGGGGCGATAGAGCATATCTGGAGTTTGTCACCGAGTAAAGCCCGATCCTCGGGTGTAATGGGTACTGTGTCTGTGGTGATGATCTTGGTGAGAGGCAGGCTGGCTAAGCGGTCTACAGCAGGAGGAGATAGTATCGGGTGCACGAAGGTCAGATAAATATTCTTGGCGCCATGGTCTTTGGCTAGATTGACCGCCTGGGATACAGAACCGGCTGTATCGACTTCATCGTCAACGACAACAACATCGCGACCTTCCACATCTCCAATTAGTGTCAGGGCTTCGGCATTATCCTTTTTCCCTCGGCGGCGTTTCTCTACAAATGCAATGGGGAGATCAAGATCGGCAGCAAAGTTGCGGCCTTTCTTGGCAAAACCTAGATCAACTGTGAGCACTACCGGGTCTGTCATGTCTGGCAGGATCTTAGAGATATACCCGGTAAGTATGTGGAAAGCGCTTAGAACATCGCCTGGGATAGAGAAAAAGCCCTGTATCTGTCCGGCGTGCAAATCGAGTGTCATATAACGGTCAGCGCCGGCTACTTCGATCATATCTGCCACTAAACGAGCAGTTATGGGGGTGCGGGGTTTGTCTTTCTTATCGGAGCGGGCATAGCTAAAATATGGAACCACTGCCGTTACTCGTCCAGCTGAGTCTAGTCTCATGGTTTGGAGTGTGATCAACAACTCCATGATATTGCGATGCACCGGGCGAGACGTTGTTTGGATTACATACACATCTTGCCCGCGGATGCTGCTTTTCAAGCGAACCCAAAGGTTGTCATTGGGGAAGTGTTGTACCACCTGTTTGCTAAGTTTTACGCCTAAATATTTCGCGATCTTCTTCGCTAATTCGGTAGTTGCAGTTCCAGCAAATAATTTGATGTCACCGTACATTTCGCATTCGCTATTTCTTTTATTCATTCGTTCTCCATCAATTGATCAATCTCATTCCATTGTCTCAAATTATGGTCCCTTACTCCCATTGAGCAGTGCCTTGACCGCCTGACGGGGGGAGATAACACGTTCTACGAGTTGATCGAAAACTTCCTGGTATTTCCCTGGCGAGAGCGCATCCTGCCACCGGCTTACCAAGGCTGCTTGCAGCAAGTCATCCAACTCAGCCTCAAGGCGAGTGCGTTCTCTGCTTTCCCAATCCCCTGTATTTTCGAGATGCTCCATATGTTTTTGGATTAGATCACCGAGTTCTGCTATCCCAGTTCCATCGGTGGCTACTGTCTTCTGTATCTCAGGGATCCAAATGGACTCGCTCTCTGCTGGTTCTGCTATTGCAGATTGCACTGTTTCCAAAGATCCGTGGTGCCGATAAACGCGTTTGACAGGGTGCGCCAGGTTTAGCATATTGCGTAAGGCGCGTTCCGTGTTTTCTACCCCGGCGCGGTCGGCCTTGTTGACCACCAGAATATCAGCGATCTCTAAGATGCCTGCTTTGATGGCCTGGATATCATCACCCAGGCCGGGAGCTTCCACTACGAGGGTAGTATGTGCCAAGCGAGCGATATCGACCTCAGCCTGCCCCGCGCCTACCGTTTCGATCAGGATGACCTCGAAACCGGCGGCATCAAAAGCTTGAACCACCCCCGAGGTAGTTCTGGCCAGTCCGCCCAGGGAACCACGCGAAGCCATCGAGCGGATGAACACCCCAGGGTCTCCAGCTAGATCCCGCATGCGCACGCGATCCCCCAACACCGCGCCCCCGGAGAAGGGGCTGGAAGGGTCAATAGCCACAATGGCGACGCGCTTTGGGGATAGAGTTTCAGGGGGATTGCGGTAATAATGGGCTAACTGGTTGACTAGGGATGATTTTCCGGTTCCAGGTGCTCCAGTAACGCCGATGAGATGGGCATTGCCTGTGTGCGGGAAGAGTTCGTTCAGTGCGATGCGTCCATCGGCTGTATCATTCTCAATTTGAGAAAGTAAGCGAGCCAGCGAAAGCCGGTTCCCAGATAAGACATCTTGAACAGATGCCATGTTAATTGCTTACCTCTCCAAGAACTCCCAGGCGAACATCACTGACAATTTGATCTGTGAGTGTGCCTGGACCATAAATTCCAGTCACGCCAATCTCTTGCAACTTACTGATGTCTTCATTGGGAATAATACCCCCTAAAAATATTTTGACCTGCTCCTGACCATTTGCTTTGAGGAGTTCGATCACCCGAGGTGCCAATGCCATATGTGCTCCAGAGAGAATTGAAAGACCGACCACATCTACATCTTCTTGCAGTGCGGCTTCGGCAATCATTTCTGGCGTTTGGCGCAAACCGGTGTAGATGACCTCCATACCTGCATCTCGTAGGGCACGGGCAACAACTTTGGCACCCCGATCATGTCCATCTAAGCCGGGTTTGGCAATCAGTACTCGAATTTTTCGTTCCGTTTCGCTCATCATATCTCCTGGTTTGTGAATTGATGTGTTTGTTCCGAAAATAAATATATAGGTTTTGGGATTTGTTGAGAAGGGGAAATGGGCATTTTTAGAGAATTATACCGCGATCCCAGAGTTGATTTTTGGTATCTTGACACGATATTGCTGCCATGATAATCTTTCGGCCGAAATGCTTAGCTGGCCTAAGTGCAGCGAAAAACAAGCAAAAAGAATGGAGTATGTAAGAATGGAAGAACGTATTACTGGAACAGTAAAGTGGTTTAATGCCCGCAAGGGTTATGGCTTCATTGGCCGTGAAGAAGGCGACGATGTTTTCGTGCATTTTTCGGCCATCACCATGGAAGGTTACCGCCGCCTGGATGAAGGCCAGGGTGTGGAATTCACCATCGAAGAAGGCCCCAAGGGTGTACAGGCCGCTGAGGTAGTTCCTCTCTAAAGAAGTATGTTTTTCAAATCCCACAGAGCCGCCAATTGGCGGCTCTGTGGGTTAACAGCGCGGTAGCAAAATCGGACTATATTTGGCTTATTTCAACAATTCTTTATGATACAATGGCAATACGTCAGTGGAGAAAGTTCTCTAACTTTAGCCACACCCACACGACCAAAGTTTATTGGAAGATATACCGTTTATTTTATAGCCATCTTTGTTATTATTCTCCACTCTGCTTTGGTCTTGATATCGGAAATTTGGCTATCAATGGGATTGCTGATTTCTGGCGTTTTTAGTAAGGAGTTGGACATGTTGTTCTATCCAAATGAAAAAGGCCAAGGCTTTATGGAATATGGGATGCTGCTTGTTTTAATAGCTGTTATTGTTATACTCGTGCTAACCATTTTGGGAAGAGCAACGGGTAATCTTTTCAGTAATGCTATTTCGAATATTTAATTCCTTCGAGCAGCATATCTAAAACTAAAACGAGGCTCTAGTGAATATCTCAAGAGCCTCGTTTTAGTTTTTATTGTATTTGAAATAACCTGGGTTGGGAAAAATTTCACCGCATTTCCCCAAAATCTCCATAATTTCTCCATAAGAGTACGCCATAATGTGGGCGATCCAATCCAATGGGCTTCGCCCACTAATTTTTATGGAGGTAGACATGTTTCGCAAAAAATCTGTATTTGGTGTTTTGATGACATTTCTAGTCATCTTAGTGCTGATCGCCGGTGGATTTGCACTATTCCGACTTGGCTTCGCACAGGGATATTCTTCTGGGATTATCACGGAAGGCGATGGCGGTGCACTGGCCTATCCCGATGGTTTTCAGCGTGGATTTGGGCATCCTTACGCCTACCCAATGGGCTTCTTCGGTTTCGGTCGCCTGATCGGTCTGTTCTTCTTCATCGGATTGCTGTTCATGATCTTTGGCGGCATTCGGCGCATGTTCTGGTGTCGACCGTGGCGATTCGCTGGCGGACCAGATTCTGAGAAATGGAAGGAGTGGTATCGGCATCACCCTGCAGCGCACAAATGGGGACCACCCCCTTGGGCCGGTGATGAGAAGCCTGCTGACATCGATGATGAGGCCGATGAAGCTTCTGAGGAAGTTGAATCAGAGTAATCAAACCAAAGGAAGTTGGATACGAGGGTATTATTACCCTCGTATCCTTTTTGAAGCTGATGATCATATGGAACAAAGTATGAATTCGAAGACGGATGCAAAAATATTGCCCCCAACGTACCTTCTAATATGCTTGTTGCTGATGCTGGCTTTGCATTATTTCTATCCCATCATGCAGCTATTACCCAAACCGTGGATTCTTTTGGGCATTCTTCCGATGATATTAGGTATTGTCAACAACATCATCGCTGACAGGCTGTTCAGCCAAGCTAGCACCACAGTCAACTCCTTTGGAGAACCGACAACCATGATTACGGATGGCGTTTATAAGCTGAGTAGGAACCCCATGTACCTGGGCATGGCACTTGTTCTAATTGGTGTAGCTATTTTGCTGGGATCTCTGTCGCCTTTCCTTGTTATTCCAATATTTGTGTGGCTGATAACTGCGCGATTCATCAAATTCGAGGAGAAAATGCTCGAAGATACGTTTGGCTTGAAATATTTGGATTATGCCCGACGCGTGCGCCGTTGGATCTAGGTTTGCTTTCTGTTCGGGTTCATGGTAAAAGACATACAGCGTTATGAATGAAACCATTCTGGTTGTAGACGACGAGCCCAAAATCGTCAAATTGGCGCGTGATTACCTGGAGAAGAGCGGTTTCCGGGTGATCTCTGCCGGGGATGGGGATGCTGCCCTGTCAATTGCCCGCCGCGATAAACCTGATTTGATCGTGCTCGATTTGATGCTGCCTGGCATGGATGGTCTGGATGTCTGCCGTGCCCTGCGGCGGGAGTCGGATGTGCCCATCATCATGCTGACAGCCCGCTCCGAGGAGAGCGATCAGCTCATTGGTCTGGAGCTGGGGGCAGATGATTATATTACCAAACCATTCTCGCCTCGGGCGCTGGTAGCACGTGTGCGAGCTGTGCTGCGCCGGGTTCAGATGGGCATGCGCCAACCGGGCGTCATTCACGCTGGAGATCTGAAGATCGATCTCGATGGTCACCGCCTTACCTTGGGGGATGAAACAATCCATCTAACCCGCAACGAGTTTAAATTGTTGGCAGTGATGGCTCAGCAACCGGGTCAGATCTTCAAGCGGGCGCAGTTGCTAGAGCACCTGCATGGGGTTGCTTATGATGGCTATGATCGCAGCGTCGATTCTCATATCAAAAATCTGCGCCGAAAAATCGAGGTTGATCTCACCAACCCACAGTATATTCAAACAGTCTACGGTGTAGGATATCGTTTCAATGATGAGGTATAGAATTGAGACACGATAAAAGACGCTTCAAAGGCCATTGGACTTCCAAGCCGCCCTGGACTCATTTTGATCATGATGCACCGCGTTGGACAGGGCCATCATCTCGTCGGAGGGGCCTCTTCTTCGCGCGGTTTTTGGTCTTTTTTGGCCTGATGTTCTTTTTTGTGTTAGGGGGGATGGCGGCCTTTGCCTTTTTGTTATCACACTTCTTCCAGGGTGGTGGCAGGATGGCAGCCCTGGTCTGGATTGGTGGGTGCGGGTTGTCTTTAGCGTTGCCGTTGTTGGGAGGGGCATTGGCATTTCGCGTCTTTCGGGGGGTTACTAACCCTTTGGCTGATGTGATGTCTGCGATTGAGGCTGTTGCTGACGGTGACTTAGATGTGCGCGTGCCCGAACCACAGCGAGGGCCTGGGGAGTTTCGCCGTCTGGCGAATTCTTTCAACCGCATGGTCGAGGAATTAGATCGCGCTGAAAACCAGCGCCGCAATCTCACAGCCGATGTAGCACACGAACTGCGCTCGCCGTTGCACATCATCCAAGGTAATTTAGAAGGTGTGCTGGATGGCGTCTATGAACCTTCTTCCGAACACCTCACCGCCACACTGGATGAAACGCACCTTCTGAGGCGCTTGGTGGACGATTTGCAAACTTTGAGTCTGGCTGAAGCGGGACAGTTGCCTTTGAAGATCGAATCAGTAGAAATCCCTGAGTTGTTAGCGGATGTGCGTACCAGTTTCAGTGGCCAGGCGGAAGCTGCGGGTGTTGGTTTGCTGATTGAATATGATGAATCTCAAGACTTGAAAATTATGGGGGATGTAGATCGTTTGGATCAGGTGTTGAGCAATCTGGTCGCCAACGGGCTGCGCCATACGACCTCGGGGGGGAGCATAATGATGAAAGCGGCACTCACCCCAGAGCCGGAAGGCATCTGCATCTCCGTGCGGGATGATGGGGAGGGGATTCCCCCCGAAGATTTGCCTTACATCTTCAACCGTTTCTGGAAGGGAGATCGCGCCCGACAACGCACAGATGGTTCTGGCAGCGGTTTGGGCCTGGCAATTGCGCGTCAGTTGATTCATCTGCACGGGGGAGAGATCAATGTTGAAAGCGAGTTTGGTCGGGGGACCACATTTCAAATCTATTTACCAAAATAGATCTAAAATTACCTGAACCTTTGAATTTAGGCTGGAATTAATCACGAATAGGCACGAATTGCCAAATTTCACGAATGAGAATACTTATTGTTTTCATTTGAGTATTCGTGCAATTCGTGTCATTTGAAAACATTCGTGATTAGAACTTTAGG